>JAJQIE010000161.1 GCA_021199395.1 Lachnospiraceae bacterium
GTTCCTAAGTGAGAGTGAGGAGATGCTGAAAAACCCGTGCTTGTAATAGTGATAAAAGTGTGATAAACTCGTGAATTGTTCAGGAAGAAATGAACGGAAATTCACATGCAAAGGCAATTCATGCCGGATAGCCACAGCTACGGTTGTGGCTTCTGTTTGTCTGCCGGGGAGGAAAATATGAACAGGACGACAGCAGTCTCACTTTTCGCTCGGAAGGGGTATTTTCTATTCTGTAAAGTAATTACTGTCTCCGTACTTTTTTTCAGTATACTGATTGGGACTGGCACGGTTTACAAAGCGCAGGAACAGTTGTTCGACGGCATTCTTTCATCCGGTATGCGCCTGGTACTTCCCGTATTTCTGGCAGTATTGCTCTGCACATTTCTCGCTCTCTTTTTCCGCTGGATTGACGGTTTTTCACAAAGGGGGCTTTTTCTCTGCTCCGGGATTTTGTTCGCGATCCTTACAGTGGGTCTTATAATTATCTTCCTGAATTTCGAATCCGTACCGATCACGGACGCGAAGGATGTACTGGATCAGGCCATGCGGTTTGCCGTTACCGGTGAGCGGCCGATCTCGACCGATTCACCGTATGCCTCCTACTTTTCAAAATATTCCAACAATTACCTGATTACAATTTTGCTTTCTTATTTTTTTCGGGTACTGATCTTTCTGGGCATCCGTGATATCTATCTGCCGCTGGAAATTTTGGCTGCAGCGGGTATTTTTATCGCGACTCTGTTCACATGGCTGATCGGCAAGCGCACTGGCGGGCTTCGCTTTGCCGTGAAAGTGCTGACTCTGTGCGTACTGAACCCACTGTACTATCTTATGATTCTTTGGGTTTACACGAACACGCTTTCCGTCCCTTTTATGATGGCTGTTTTCTATTTTGGCATATGCACCTTTCAGGCTAAAAATACTCGTTCCAGAATCATTTCCAGCATTCTGACCGCCGTGAGCGCGGTGATCGGATTTTACATAAGAGCCACAGTCTTAATTCCGGTGATTGCGCTTGCAATCTGTGCGGTTCTGTGGTGTGTGAGGGAAAAAAGACGATGGAAGGTATTTTTGCCCTCTGTCCTGGTCTTTCTTCTTGTTGGAGGGCTTCTTTTTGGTGCGGTATCTTCTTTTAATGAGAGCTATTTTTCTACAGTATCAGACGCTACATTCCCGATCACACATTGGCTGATGATCGGATCCCAGAGACAGGAAGTATACAGTCTGAGCGACGCCAACAAATATACCGCCTCCTTTGAGACGAAAGAAGAAAAATCTCAGGCGACACTGCAGAAAATGATAGAAAATTACAGGTCTTTTTCGCCTGTCTCTCTGGTACAGTTTCTGTATGACAAACTGATTATATCGTGGAGCTATGGCGATGCGGGGCTCATGGATGGGCGACTGATTCAGGATACGCGGCAGACCAGTCTGTTTAGCTGGGTTCTGGGAGACAGGTCAGACATTTTCTCTCTTTACGCTTATGCGTTTCGGATAGCTGCGATGTTTCTGATCATCCTTTCCCTCTCCCGACGCCTGAGGACGGGAAATCTGGGGCTCGCCTGGTTTCTTCCGGTTCTGACCTTTTTCGGAGCAATCCTGTTTTACAGCTTCTGGGAGTATAAGAGCGTTTTTCACTGTCCTTTCCTGTATTATCTTATGCTTATCGCAGCGGATGGCGGAGATATGCTGGCAGAAAAAGCTTCCGCAGCCGGGGAACGCCTGAAAAATGAAGCCTGCGGAACTCAGATGGGAGCTATTCTCGCAAGCGTACTCTGCATTTTCTGCTCCTGCTATTCATCCATGACGGGTACTACTGTAACCATGCATGACTGGACCGTTCGCTGCGGCGAAATTACAGGGACGGGTATGCTGACTCTGAAAAAAAATGGGACAGCCCTCACGCAGGAATTCTACGCTTCAAAACCCTTTAACCTGATACGTCTGCTTGGAAAATCCGATGAGGAAGCGCTGGAAGCTGAGAGCGGTTTTACCGTCACACTGCTGTTGGAATCCGGCGAAGTGCTGTATGAACAGGAATATACCGTCTCTGATTTCGATTCAATGGGACAGCTGATGGTTTATACGGATCCGATCGTCCCTGACGGCAGGCAGAAATACCTCCTGCGGCTGGAAAGGAACACGGATTCGTCCGGAAAAATATATTTCAGACAGATCAAAAATTATTATATTGATACGTATGACGGCGTGATGCAGATTGGCAGTGAGACAAAAGCGAATGACCTTCACCTGTGGGCAGGCTTTGAATATTCTTCCACATACTTATCTAAAAAGACAGCGTTGCTGTTGTACGGCGGTCTGTTTCTTGCCTCGCTCCTCTGCTGGCTCTGGCTGCGCTTAGGCGAAAACAGATATTTAAATACTACAGAGACCATTAATCAGGGAGTATTGATGTCAGACAGGGGGTGTTCAAAATGAAAGCACGGCTTGCGATCGTTATTCCCTCCTACAATGAAGAGGAGGTTCTGCCGGAAAGCTCCCGGCAGCTCATCAAACTGCTCACACAGCTGAAAGAAAAGCAGCGGATTGCGCCGGACAGTATTCTGCTTTTTATAGACGACGGCAGTCAGGATAAGACCTGGCCGCTGATCCAGGAAGCGCACAGAAATAACAGGGATGTCTGTGGAATGAAGCTTGCAAAAAACGCCGGACATCAGAATGCCCTGCTGGCCGGTCTGATGCGCATCAAATCTATGGTAGATATCACGATTTCCATCGATGCGGATCTGCAGGATGATATCTCGGTTATTGAGGAAATGATTGACAAATATTATCAGGGGAATGAGATCGTTTTTGGCGTCAGAAATGACCGTTCCTCTGACACCTGGTTCAAGCGGTCTTCCGCCGGAGCGTTTTATCGTATTATGGAATGGCTGGGCGCGTCTACGGTGAAAAACCACGCGGATTTCCGCCTGATGAGCCGAAAAGCGCTGGATGCGTTAGAGCAGTTTAAGGAGAGGAATCTCTTTTTGCGGGGCATTGTGACCTGTCTTGGATTTCAGACCGCAGAGGTATATTATACGCGAAAAAAACGCACTGCCGGAGAAACGAAATACCCATTGCGAAAGATGATTTCCTTTGCTCTGCAGGGCATTACCTCCTTCAGCATCAGGCCCATGCATCTGATTTCCGCAGTCGGCGTCTGCAGTATCCTGATAAGCTTTGTTTCCATTATCTACTCGCTTGTTGGCCATTTTACAGGTAATACGATAAGCGGATGGACATCCATATTCTGTTCCATGTGGTTTTTGGGCGGCATGATCCTGCTGGCTCTGGGAATTATCGGACAGTATATCGGAAATATCTATATGGAGGTAAAAGAGCGTCCAAGGTATATCATCGAAACGGAACTTTTCTCCAAAGATGAGGTTTCACCCGATTCCTTATAGTTTCTAAGCAAGGCTGACTGAAACCGGCTGATCTGTTAAGGAAATGTTTGACATAAAATGCAGAAAAATTATTATATCATTAAAAAGAGCACAAACAGAAATGTGGTACGAACCACTACCGGGGAGGACGTCGCTGTGGCAAAAACTCTGAGATTCGCATGTAACCTGTTATTTAGCATACTCTTTGGACTGGTTCTGGTGCAGCTGTTCCTGTACAACGTCCAGACCGATTTTGTCTCAGCGCTTCTTCTGTTCCCATTTTTATTCCTTGCACTATGGGCTTTTCCACACATAATGCGCTCCGGACGCATACGCGGCTTTTTCCACTGTTTTTCTTATGGTAAGGCCTGGATTCTGATCCAGATCCCCGGCATACTGGTCCTGGCTGCCGCGTTTTTTACCAATAAGCTGGAACCATCCTGGGATTGGGGACATACGATCAATATTGCGATCCAGTATGTAACGGAGGGGAGCACGTCTCTGCTTTCCTACGTAGCCGCCTACGCGAATAACCGCTTCTGGATTACCGTCCTGATCTGTTTTTTCAAGATAATTCTCCGCATCTGTCCCTCTGCCAGCGCGGAAGTCTTTAAAACTGCGCTCTGGATTCTGAGTGATCTGCTCGTCATTGCGACAGTCAATCTGATCTACTTCACCGCACGGTGCTATTTGACAGAAAAGAAAGCTTTTTTCACCGGGACCCTGGCCGCGCTCTATCTGCCGGTTTCCCTGTACGGACAGATCTCCTATACGGATGTGCCGGGGATGTTTCTGTGCGCCCTTACGCTCTTTCTTTACTGTCGGCTGCGGCGGACGGAAGGCAGGAAAAAGCTGCTTCTCCTGATTTTCCTTGGAATCGTAGCTGCCATTGGGTACAAATTAAAGGTTCTGGTGTTCATCCCTGTTCTCGCAATCCTGATTGAAGAGAGCCTGAGGGGGCTGAGTCCTGATTTTTTTCAGGCTTTCCGCCTGAAATCTCCAAAGCTCCGGTTAAAAGGCCTGAAGCCCTGTCTGCTCCATATGGCAATCGCGGCCTGCTCTTTTGGCCTGATGTTTGAAGCTGCGGGGGTTCTTTCTGATCATATGCTCGCCATCCCGGATGGGATGATTGAGGAATATGAGCTTCCTCTGACACACTGGATCATGATGGGGCTCAAAGGCAACGGTGGCTACAATGGCGAGGATTACGGCTACACAACAGGCATATCGGGCTATCAGGAGAAAGTAAGCGCGACGGTAAGCGTAATAAAGGAAAGGCTTGGTCAGCTTGACGCCAAAGGACTGTTAAAGCACATTTTCCATACCAAGGTACGGCGTACCTGGTGCCATAGCATGCTCGGCTCCGACGACTATACGGAAAGAAATCCCCTGCAGGAGTCTTCCCTGTTCCGGGAACTGTTTTCCAAAAGCGGATCTCTTTCACGCCCGGCGCATATCCTTGTCTCCGATTATTATTTTATGCTGATGCGTCGTGTTTTAGCTTCCGGTATTTTTTCGCTTATCAAATCCGGCAAAAAAGCTTCCGTTCTGCCG
>JAJQIE010000004.1 GCA_021199395.1 Lachnospiraceae bacterium
GATTCATATTCAGAAGGTTACTTCTTCTGAATAAGCCTGTTCCCCAGTAGGAAAAGCCCGTCTGGCTTTTTATTGCCTTTACGATCGCTTTATCAATCGTGGTATCCGATTTGCCCGTGCGGACAAGTATCCCAACGCCCATATACTTACCGTCGCCCGTCAGGTCGGAGGAGCCGGAAGCGTTGAAATGGATCTCCAGCACATAGTCGTAATCCGTCCATGTCACCGTCGGGCCGGTGGTCGTACCCTTGTAGGTCAGGTTGTACATGTTCTTGTACAGATTATAATCCTGATCATACATTGTGACAACCAGATCCTTATTGGAGGACTCCAGCTGATTGTACACAAGGGTGGCAAGCTCACGCGTCAGCTTGGACTCATAATAGGTAGTCCCGCTGATGGTAGCCGTCGCCCCCACATCGCCCTGGCCATGTCCTGCCACAATTAAAACTCTTTTGCTTGCCGCCACGCCATTTTCATCAATTGAGACGCCGTCTACAGTGGTGCTGGTCTGCATCACACCCTTTGAATTAAAATAATAGCGTTTAGAATTAATTGTCACCCAGCCGGTCTGGCGGACGCCGCTCGAATTCAGATAATAGGTCTTGCCATTTAAAGTAAGCCAGCCGGTCTGGCGGACGCCATTCGAATCAAGATAATAGTATTTGCCGCTGGCCTTCAGCCAGCCGGTCACCTTCACGCCGGACTTATAGTAATAATAATCGCTGCCCACCTGCACCCAGCCGCTCGCCTTTCCGGTCTTCACACCTTTGGAATTGACGATATATCCATCCGGCGTAACTGTGCTTGTCAGCCGTCGTCCCTTGCTGTCCACATAATACTTCGAGCTGATCCACCGATCTGTCAGCAAAACGCCGTTTTTATTGAAATAGTAATAATAGCTGCCGATTTTATTCCAGCCGGTGAGCTCGCAGCCCAGCGTTGAACCGGTCGTACCCTTCTTTTTATAATAATGCTTTTTCTTATTTATCGTCACCCAGCCGCTTGTCAGTTTACCATCGTCCGAAAAATAATAATAATACTGGCCGATTTTCTGCCGCCCGGTATACATCACGCCATAAGGACTGGTCTTGCTGAAATAATAGACGCTTCCTTTAATCGTCTTCCAGCCTTTCTGACGAACGCCCTCTGAAGAAAAATAATAAGTCTTTCCACTGACCTCATAAAATCCGGTCACCATACTGCCCTTAGGCGCTTTCCCCTCCGCAGCCTTTCTCAGAAAGTAGACCTGATTATCCAGACGCAGCCAGCCGGTTTTCACAGTCCCGTCGGACTGGTAATAATAAGTATAGCCATCGATCGTCTGCCAGCCGGTCAGTGTTTTGGCTGAAGCGCTCAGCACACAAATAAAAGCTCCCAGCACAACCGCAGCCGCAAGCAACATAAGTTTTTTCAGATTTTTCATTGAAACTCTCCCCATTTTCATTCGCATAGACAATATCTTTCTTTATGAAAGGACGCCGCATCCTGTCCCGTCTCCCCGAATGCGGTTACATGATTCTTTTGTATTCTAGCACAATCTTTCTTATCATACAAGCTTTTTATATTGTTTATAGCAATACTCGATAATACTTTTTCGCGTAACAATGCCTATAAATACTCTGTTGTCGTCTATGACCGGAACAAAATTCTGATTCATGGAGGTCATGATCAGGTCTTCAATCTCACAATTGATATTCACCGGCTGATTATCCCACTTCCGGTTCAGGCTGCGAATCTTCACCTCCTCTACCGCGCGCAGGTCGGTCGTCTGTCTCCGTCGAAGCTCCCATAAAATATCCCCTTCTGTCAGCGTCCCGACATATCCGCCCGCGCGGCTGATGATCGGAACCGCGCTGTATTTATGATATTCCATCTTTTCCATCGCCTGCCGCAGCGAATAGTCGTCATATACATAGACCACATCACTCTTGGGAAGCAGGTAAAATAATATATTCATAATCCCGTTCTCCTGATATTCAAGCCTGGCTGTACGGAATCCATCCGCAATTCAGGTAATTTGCACAACAACCCGTCTGTTTTCCCTTTTTTTATATTCAATCTTACCATGAAATACAACACACTTCAATATCAGAATCAAAATTTCATTTTTATTTAAGACCTTCAGGAAACAAATAATTCACATTCTTTTTATTGACGCAGTTGGTTATTTTTGTTATCATGATGCTGTAACTTTTTAATAAATTTGTGATAGTTTGTAACACATTCAAAGTGCGAGCTGTAACAAATTTATGTGGCGCAAAATGATAAGGAGGCGTTTGTACCAAATGAAGAGAAGGGTGTCGCAGGCGGTTTCTCTGTGCTTAATCGCGGGGTTTGTATTCCCTGGCATGCCAGAGACTCCCGTTTTTGCGGCAGAAACAGAAGCAGCAGCGGAGACTGATGGGGAAACAGGCTCCGAGACTGCCGTGGAAACAGAGCTTTCCGATGTATCCGAAGCAGAGGCGGCGGGTGAGACGGAGGAAGCGGACTCTGTGGTCGGCGAACTGATATTTGCGCAGTGTGAAGATTACGTAAATATCCGGGCAGAAACCAGCACAGAGGGCGAAATCACTGCCAAGATCTACAACAACGATTCCGCTACGGTGATATCAGAAGCGGACGGCTGGTATGAGATCTCATCCGGAAATGCTCACGGCTATGTAAAAGCTGAATACTTCGCTACCGGTGAGGAAGCTGAGGCGATTGCCGACGAGGTCGCCTACAATGTCGCAAGAGTAGAGACAGAGTCTCTGAATATTCGGTCCGGGGCATCTACAGACAGTGAGGTGATCGACGTCGCACTCGAAGGCGATGAGATCGAAGTCGTGCTTTACGGCGAGGACTGGATGAAGGTAGCTCTCGGCAATGATGTCTATGGATACATCAAAGCAGATTATGTCGAGTACGTTACATACTATCCGGTCGCTGAGACACTGGAAGAGGAGGCGGCTCGCCTGATCGAAGAAGAAAACGCGGTGAATGCTGAAACAGAAGCTCCGCAGACCGAAGCGGCTATCCAGACGGAAGCAGCCGCTGTCGAGACGGAGGCCGTCCAGGCAGAGACTGCCGCTCAGACCGAGACGGAGGCTGTCCAGGCAGAAACTGTTGCTCAGACCGAAACGGGGGCCGCTCAGGCAGAAACCACTGCTCAGACCGAGACGGAGGCTGCTCAGACCGAAACCTCTGCTCAGACCGAGACAGAGGCCACTCAGTCCAGCAGCAGTTCTTCTTCCAGCACCGGTGCTTCCATCGCAAGCTATGCGCTGCAATTTGTCGGCAATCCCTATGTATATGGCGGGACAAGCCTGACAAGCGGTGCGGACTGCTCCGGGTTTGTCCAGTCAGTATTCGCGTATTTCGGGATTTCACTGTCGCGCACTGCGTCCGCGCAGACTTCCAATGGCACTTCCGTGAGTCTGTCCGAGATTCAGGCCGGAGATCTGCTGTTTTACAGCTCCAATGGCGATGGCGTCATTGACCATGTAGCAATTTACACGGGCAGCGGCATGATTGTCCATGCGGCAAACTCATCGCGGGGGATCTGCACAGACAGCGCCTATTACTCCACTCCGATCTGCGCCGTCAGATGCTACTGACACCCCGTATCGCAATTCCATGCGCATTATGCACAGGCGCTTACGATACGGTCTGACGGAGCGCATACGCAGATATCTGTCAGAAAAATAAACAGACAGAAAAAAGTGTGCTTCTCACGCACTCACGAATTTACTAAATATCAAGAAGCACACTTTTTTGCCGCGCCAAATGCGTATTGCGAAGCAATAAAACAGCAGGCGGAAATCCCGTCTGCTGCTTTTCTTCTGACCAACTGTCAAAAATCAGTATCGATCGCTTTTAAATAGCGTCCAAGCGCGTCCTGCCAGGTCGGCAGCGGCTCGAACCCGTTTGCGCGAAGCTTGCTCTTGTCCAGCCTGGAATTGAAGGGGCGCTTCGCCCTGGATTCCCCGTACTCCGCCGTAGTCACAGGAATCACCGTCAGATGCTCCGCATCATACTCCTCTCTCCCAAGCTTTGCAGCCTGGCGGAAAATCTCTGTCGCAAACTCATACCAGCTGATATAGCCGCCCTCATTCGTCGCATGATAATAGCCATATTTTTCTGTCTCAATCATATCCACCAGGAGTCTCGCCAGATCGTCCGTATAGGTCGGCGTACCGATCTGATCGTTTACCACCCGGAGCGTGTCGTGTGTCTTTCCGATATTCAGCATGGTACGAATAAAATTCTTGCCATTCACGCCAAATACCCAGGCAATCCGGACAATAAAATATTTGTCCACAGTACCCGACACGGCAAGCTCGCCCTCCAGCTTCGTCTGTCCATAAACATTCAGCGGCTTATAATCCTTGCAGTCCGGATCCCAGGGTACCTCACCCATGCCGTCAAAAACATAATCCGTAGACAGGTACAGCAGCTTACAGTCAAGCAGCCTGCATACGTCCGCTATATTCTGTGTTCCTCCCGCGTTTACCTGACGAACCTTATCCACCTTGTCGTCATCCTCAGCCAGATCAACCGCCGTCCACGCGGCGCAGTGAATCACTGCATCCGCGTTCACTTCCGAAAGAATCCGGCTGACTGACTGTTTATCCGTAATGTCCATCTGTACATACGGCATCGCAGTCACCGCAGTTCCATCAGAAATACCGCTGTACACCGGCGCAATATCTGATCCGACGCCCTCATGTCCACGCCGCGCAAGCTCATTCATCACATCATGCCCCAGCTGGCCGCCTACTCCTGTCACCAATACCTTCATCGTCCGCCTCCATTTTTACCTCTTGTACCGTTTTCCGTTTCTTACCTGTGCTGAATATATCCCAGAGCCTTCAATGTCTCAGCGCAGAGTACCGCGCCGCCCGCCGCGCCGCGCACGGTATTGTGGGAGAGTCCGACGAATTTATAATCGTAGATC
>JAJQIE010000043.1 GCA_021199395.1 Lachnospiraceae bacterium
GCTTTGTGCCGATCGGAAGGTTCTGTGAGCAGATGACGTCCACGACGCCGGACGACATGCCCCACCAATAATTGATCGCCTTTGCGGTGTCGTCGTCGTATTTCCAGATGCCGTCCATGATTGTCCGGATCAGCTTTTCATAAAAGCGTCCCCAGTGGCACAGCGGCATCGCAAGATTCTGCGGGCGGCCGTTTACTATGTGGTAGATACCGAAATAGCGGGAGGCTTCCTCCGGGATTACCATATCCTTGCCGGAAATACAGGCAGGGTTGATACGTCGGATGTCTTCATTGATGTCTACGTCTTTTTTTGTGGACCATTCCAGGTAGACCTTCGCGCGCGGGTTGATCATTTTCGCGCCGAGCGCAAACGCGTTAATATTGGAAATCGTTCCGAAAAGCGGGTAATCCGCGATATAGGTAAGCCGATTGTTTTCCGCCATTGCGCCCGCGATCGCGCCCATCAGGAATTTCGCTTCATGCATCCGGGCATAATAGGTGCGGATGTAGCGGTGCGAGGTATTCAGCGAGCAGTTCAGTATGCGCACCTCCGGATTCGCGATCGCCGCCTTTACGCTGGCCGCGGCAAAGACCGGGGTGGTCGTGAAAATCAGGTTGCAGCCCTGGCTGATCGCTTCCTGCAGGCAGGAGTCGATCGTCTCAGAGGTAATGCCGCTGTATGCGATTGTGCTCACTTCCTCTGGGAAGGTCTGTTCCAGGTGCAGCCGTCCGAGCTCATGGGAATAGGTCCACGCGGAGGAGCCGGGAGTTTTGTCATAGACAAAGGCGATCTTCAGCCTGGACGGACTGCTTGGGAGCAGGCGGCTCAGCAGGGGCTTTTTCTCCGTCGTCGGATCCATCTTTAATGCTACCTTTTCATCCTCCGTCAGCAGCCGGAACTCTTCCCATGCCTTTGTGATCAGAGATTTCATCTCATCTGTGGTAATATTGTTTACCGCATCGTATCCATACAGGGTAATAAACGCCAGAAAAGCGTCTCCAGCTGTGATGGGGAGCCTGGCGCCGCCCTTTGCGTGGAATGCGGAGGTAAAACGGGTATAGACGGAGCTGAAATTCAGACGGTCGTCGTCGTCCCACAGTTCATCCGGCTTCTTCCCGACTGCGGCCTGCAGCTTTGCAAAGCTGCCCTCCTTTGAAAATTCAATATAATTAATCTTAGACAGATTGTAAAAGTCTACAAATTCATAATAAATCACGACCTTCTTATCGCCGGTACGTTTTGGAAGGATACGTGTCACCGTTCCGGGGATAGAGATTGCCTCGAAGTATTTCATTACGCTGACGCGCTTATTACCCTCTTCTACATAGAAGCGGTTCATATATTCCCACGCTTTAATTGGCTCACGGATGCCTTCCTCCGTATGAGCGGTGCTCAGATTCGCCCATTTAAGGGAGAATTCGGATCCCTCTTCAAGAATCGGCATATAATTGCCCGCGAAAGCACTGCTCCGTCCGCCGTAGCGGGTGCCGACGATCTGGTCGATCGGGATCTGGACAAGTCCGAGGGAAGCGATCGGAAGAGCCTCTGAGGGCAGAATTTCATCCAGTACCTGGAGTGTGGGGCGTTCGCCGCGCAGCATGCGCATCTGGTAATCTCTTTTTCCTGCCTTGTATGCTTTTTTGTAATCCTCCATTGACATATAAGAAAAACCTCCTTGCTTTTCTTCCGGTTCTTACGGGTGCGTCTGGTCAAAGGGGTATGCTCACAGGTATTATAAGGTGGCGGGCAGTGGAAATCAAGGATAAAATCAGAGACGGAACCGCAGAAAACCATGAATAAAATCATTTATATTCCGAATTCGGAATATAAATTGTTTTTTTGTATATCATATGCTAAAATGGGAGCAATCATCAAGACAATTCAGGAGGCGTGAAAAATGGCGAAGCTGTATTTTCGTTATGGCGCGATGGGGAGCTCCAAGACCGCCAATGCACTGATGGTTGGATATAATTATTTTGAGAGGGGAAAACGGGCGCTGCTCGTAAAGCCCAGGCTGGATAACCGGGACGGTGAGGGCGTTATATCGTCCCGCATTGGATTGAAGCAGGACTGCAGCTATGTAGAGAATCTGCTGCGAATGACAGCGGAGGAGATCCGGGAGTACGACTGTGTGGTGGTGGATGAGGCTCAGTTCTGTACGAAAGAGCAGATCGAGTTCTTTGTGCATGTCGTAGATGATCTGACTGTGCCGGTGATTTGCTATGGACTGCGCACCGATTTCCAGAGAAATCTGTTTCCGGGGAGTATGTGGCTGCTTGCGTGGGCGGACGTGATCGAAGAGATCAAGACCGTCTGCTGGTGCGGCAAGGCGGCGACCTGCAACGCCCGCTTCAATGCGCAGGGCGAGATGATCACCGAAGGCGATCAGGTAGTCCTCGGCGCGAACGATAATTACACCGCCCTGTGCCGGAAGCATCACAGGAGAAAAATGCTGCGGCCGATGTGACAGGTTATAGTAAAAAAATCACACTTGGACAAAAAAAGAACCACTGAAAAAGGCGGTTCTTTTTTATATGCTTTTCTATATGAAAAAATGCCCATTTCATGAAAATGAGGCGGATGGTAACTGGCCAGGTATCTTTACAGTTACGGCGAATGTCACTGTTCAGGGCGAAGTTTGGGTATGGAAGAGGTGGCGTATGAGATATGAATATTTGGACGATCATGGAACCTTTCGGCTGCGAAAGCCGGACAGCGTCAGCTGTCTGTATTTTCCGATTGCGGGGGAAGGCGGCCTGAAAGGAGCGATTACACCAAAGCTTGGAGGAGATTTAAAGGCGGATCAGAACACCTTTGTTTTTCAGCCGGTGAGCGCGGAGGATCTGGCGGAATCAAAGGCGGGCAGGAATTTCTGGTGCGTGACAGACGATGGCCTTTGCTGGTCGGCGGCGGGTAATTCCGCGGCAGCAGAGATAGAGCGTTTTTTGAGGCCTGGGGCTCCTGCGGAGGACGCAGGGAATACGGATAAGGCAGACAGATCGGCTGAGAGCGAATCAGAGGTTCCGGATAAGGCAGACGGATCGGCTGAGAGCGAATCAGAGGTTACGGCGGGACCGATGTGGCAGTGTGTTACCCGCAAAGAGAGACGGACAGGGCTGATGGCGCGGATTACGAATTTTGTACCGGTGCGCGATGCTTTTTCGGAGATGATGGTTGTACAGATTGAGAATACCGGTGATGAAACCGTGCGTTTTTCTCCGATTGCGGCGGTTCCGCTCTACGCGCGAAGCGCGGACAATATACGTGATCACAGGCATGTCACGAGTCTGCTTCATCGGATTTACACAACGGAGCACGGCGTTTTTGTGCGGCCAACGCTTACGTTTGATGAACGCGGGCATCAGGTGAATACGAAGACCTATTTTGTGACAGGCTGCGACGGCGATGGCCGGAAGCCGACCGGATTTTGTCCGATACTGGAGGATTTTGTCGGCGAGGGCGGGAGTCTGCTGTGGCCGGAAAGGGTCGTGCGCAATCTGCCGTTTGAGAAGCCGGGGCAGGAATACGCCGGATATGAGGCCATTGGGGCAATGCGGTTCGCGGATGTGACACTCAGGCCGGGTGAGAAAGCATCGTTCCTGATCCGGATTGGAGTGGACGAGTGTGATTTGAGTGAGAAGGAGATCGGCGAGCACGCTGCGCCGCCCGGCTCCATCAAGGAGGCGGAGGATGCGCTCAGGGAGACGAAGGAATACTGGAACAGCCGGATCAATGTCCGGCTAAAGACCGGAAATGCGGAATTTGACCACTGGATGTACTGGGTGACATTTCAGCCGATCCTGCGGCGCATTTATGGATGCTCGTTTCTGCCGCATCATGACTATGGGAAAGGCGGCCGCGGCTGGAGGGATCTCTGGCAGGACTGCCTGGCGCTTTTGATTATGAATCCGGATGGAGTACGCCAGATGATCCTGGACAATTGTGGCGGTGTGCGCATGGACGGCACCAACGCGACGATTATCGGCAGCCGTCCGGGAGAATTTATCGCGGACCGCAACAATATCACACGCGTATGGATGGATCACGGCTTCTGGCCATTATTTACTGTGAAGTTTTACATTGATCAGACGGGAGACTACTCCGTGCTGCTGAAGGAATGCTCTTACTTCAAAGACCGTCAGGAGATGCGCGGGACGGCGACGGATGACACAGTTTCTGTGGTACAGCGGCGGCAGGCGGCAGGCGACACAGATCCGGAGACAAAACCGCGGACAGCGACAGATGATACCGCTCTGGAGGTACAGCGGCGGCCGGTTTTGCGGAACCGGAATGGAGAGATTCATACCGGCACGGTACTGGAGCATCTTCTGGTGCAGAACCTGACGGCGTTTTATGAGACTGGCGGGCATGGCCATATGCGGCTGCGCGGGGCGGATTGGAACGATGCGCTTGACATGGCGTCCGACAGGGGAGAGAGCGTGGCGTTTACCGCGGCCTACGCGATGAACCTGGAAACACTGTCCGAACTTCTTTTATGGCTGAAAGAAAAAACGGGTATGACGCAGCTGGAAATCGCGCGGGAGATGGAAATACTTTTTACGGCGGCGGAGCGCTTTACGCGGTCGGAGCCGGATAAAGCAAAAGGCATTTCCCGGCAGAGCGTTTTAAAGACCTATTGTGCTTCCTGCTATCCGAGGGTCTCCGGACGCAGCGTCTTTCTCGATACGGAATATGCGGCGGACGTACTCAAAAGGATGGCGGATCAGATACGCGGACATATCCGTGAGACAGAATGGCTGCAGGATCAGGGATGCGGGTGGTTCAACAGCTATTATGACAATCACGGGAATGCGGTGGAGTGTGTGCCGTCTGTGAGAAAGGCCGCGGAACCCCGTATGATGCTGACCGGCCAGGTGTTCACAGTCATGTCGCGAACCGCCACAGAGGAGCAGACGAAACAGATTGTGCAGGCCGCGGACCGGTGGCTTTATAAAAAAGAATTGGGCGGCTATCGGCTGAATACGGATTTTAAAGAAGTAAAAACGGATCTTGGGTGGATGTTTGGATTTGCCTACGGGCACAAGGAGAACGGAGCTGTTTTTTCCCACATGGCGGTGATGTATGGGAACGCATTGTATCGAAGGGGATTTGTAAAAGAGGGATACAAAGCGCTTTACAGCCTGTTTGAGCAGGCATCCGATTTTGAGGTGAGCCGCATTTATCCGGGTATCCCGGAATACTTTAATGACCGCGGGCGTGGGATGTATCATTATCTGACCGGTGCGGCCAGCTGGATGATGATGACGGTTGTCACGCAGATGTTTGGCGTAAGAGGCGATTACGGGGATCTGCTGCTGGAGCCAAAGCTTGTGCGGGAGCAGTTTGACGATTCCGGGATGGCAGGGATTCAGACAGAGTTTGCGCACAAAAGCTGGAACATCCATTACTGCAACCGGAAACGTCTGGATTATGGCGAATATGTAATCGAAAAGGTGTGGGTCAACGGCCGCGCGCAGAAGCTTCAGGGGGGCGGTAAATGGTACCGGATACCAAAGGAAGAAATGGCAGGTCTGCCGGACGAGGGTCTGGTATCGGTAGATGTGGAGCTGGGAGCGGGGACATCTGACCTCGCTCCCATCCCGGACAGCAGAGAGACGAAATGAGGAGGAGAGCATGAGCAGAAAAGCAGAGGCATATGTGATACAGAATTATGGGAAAAAGCCAACGTTCGCGAGTTTTTTGCCGGGTATCAGCGGGATCCGGGGGATACCGCTCTGGTGCTATTATGTCAACCGGGGCCAGTGCATGGTGATCTTTGGCGCTGAGAATAAGGACAAGGCAATCATGGAATTTTTCCCGGCTCAGGACGCGTACCAGAACGTGAAGCGCACGGGATTCCGCACGTTTCTGCGGGTGAACGGAGCGTTTACAGAACCGTTCGCGGATGAGGGCAGACCCCATGAAATGCGGATTTACAAAAACAGCCTGGAGATTGCGCAGACAGCGTCGGGGCTGCGCACAGAGGCCTCCTATTTTACGCTGCCAAATGAAGAAATCGGGGCGCTGGTGCGCGCGGTGACGGTGACATTTGAAGGCGGTGACGCTTCATCCGTCGGCTCCGTTTCGACTGCAAACATGGATGTAAAGAAAGCGGACGCCGCCGATACAAAGGCAACAGAGCCCGGAAAGAGCGCACAGGCCGAAGACGTCATAGAGCTGGAGCTTCTCGACGGAATGCCGGCGGTGGTACCCTATGGTCTTTCCATAGAAATGACCAAGATGATGAAAGAGCTTTCCGTGGCATGGATGGAGTCGGAGGTCGTCGACGACGGCATCAGCTGCTATCGGGTACGGGCAAGCATGGGAGATTCCGCGGTCGTGCGCGCGGTGGAGGGCGCGAATTTCTCCATCGGGACGACCCCGGACGGGACACGCGTTACGGCTGTGGCCGACCCGCAGGCTGTGTTTGCTTACGACAGTTCACTGGGAGACCCCGTGGTATTCGCAAATGAGGGCCTGGACGGGGTAAACGCCCGGCCGCAGATGCGGCAGAACCGTTTCCCATGCAGCTTTTTCGGGATAAAAAAGACGCTGCATAAGGGAGAGTCGCTGACATTATATGAGGTGATCGGGCAGGCGGAGCAGATGAAGGAGCTGCGCGCCTTTGGAGAAAAGAAGCTTGACGCGGCGTATTTTACGGAAAAAAGAGAGACGGCGATCCGCCTTGGTGAAGACCTGGGAGCGCATATGGACTGTCACACCGCGGATCCGGTATTTGATGAGTATTGCAGGTATACCTTTATGGATAATGCGCTGCGCGGCGGTGTGCCGGTGCTGCTCGGCGGACTGGAGGAACCGTGTGACCGGAAGACGCCTCTTTCAGATGACGCGCCTTTGGCCAACAGCGATCGGAAGAAGAACCAGAAGGGCGCAGGCGCGAAGGTCTTTTATGTATATTCGAGAAAGCACGGCGATCTGGAGCGGGACTACAATTATTTTTCCATGATGCCGGAATTTTATTCGCAGGGGAACGGCAATTTCCGCGATGTGAATCAGAACCGCCGCTGCGACCCGCTGTTTTTCCCGTTTGTGGGTGATTTTAACGTGCGAACCTTCTATTCGCTGCTGCAGCCGGACGGCTACAACCCGCTCGGAGTGGAAAAGATCACCTATGAGCTGGACAAAGCGGCCTGCCCGGAGCTGTTTCCGGAAGCGCGCTCATGCGCCGACAGTCCGGAGAAAAACAGCCTTCCGGATTCAGGAGAAACATTTACCTTTACGCCGGGAAGCCTGTATCGGATGCTGTCGAAAAAGGAATCGGGCGAGAATCTAGAACGTGTCCTGAACCGCTGCATTTTCCTCGCGACGCCGCTCGTGAACGGCAAATTCGGGGAGGGCTACTGGACGGATCACTGGACCTACAATCTGGATCTGATCGAAAATTACCTGCGGGTATTCCCGGAAAAAGAGGAGGAGCTGCTCTATACGCCGGAATGTACCTGGTTCCGGCCGCAGGCGGGCGTGCTGGAGCGGAGGAAACGGTACGAAAAGACCGAACAGGGAATCCGCCAGTATCACTCTCTTGTAGAAGTGCCGCTTCGCAATGCTTCGGCGGATATCCCGTCGGAAGGGCGGGATGGCCGCCCGGCGAAGGAGGAACGCGCCGTCCATCCGGAGAACGATCTGCTGCTCTGCGACGACTATGGAACAGGCCGCGTGATCCACGCGACCATCATGGAAAAGCTTCTGATGCTCTGCCTGACCAAATTTGCCGCATTAGATGTCTGCGGCATGGGTATTGAGATGGAAGGCGGCAAACCGGGCTGGTATGACGCGCTCAATGGCCTTCCGGGACTTTTAGGCTCCTCGGTCTGCGAGCTTGGCGAGCTTTCCCGCAATCTGGAATATACGATCCGTTCTCTGAAAAAGTATGGGCGGGATGTGGAGACGCTTGCGGAGCTTGCGGAGTTTTTTGAAGCGGTTCACGAAATCGCGCATGAGGAAAAGGAGGATCTGCTCGCGCCGGGAGAGAGCATCTCATTCTGGAACCGCGTCAACGACGCAAAAGAAGCATACCATGCGAAGCTTTACAGCGGAGTGAGCGGCAAAAAGGTGAGCCTGAAAGCGGAAAATCTGGTGCCGGCACTGGAAGAATGGCTGCTATTGGTCAATGCCGGGCTCAGAAAGGCGACGGAAGCCGGAGACGGAATATGCCCGTCTTACTTCTATTATAATGTGACGGCGTATGAGGAGAGCGAGAAGGGGATTCTTCCGACCCATTTTGAACAGGTGAGTCTTCCGCGCTTCCTGGAGGGACCGGTGCATGCTCTGAGGCTTTCATCTCCAGAGGCCGAAAAGAAAAAGCTTTATGGCCGCATAAAGGAAAGCGCACTGTATGATAAAAAGCTTTCCATGTATAAGGTCAATGAGCCGCTCGCGGGCAGCTCCTTTGAACTCGGCCGCTGCAGAGCATTCACGCCGGGCTGGCTGGAAAACGAGTCCATCTGGCTGCACATGGAATATAAGTATCTGCTGGAGCTTTTAAAATCCGGTCTTTATGAGGAATTTTTCCGGGATCTGCATGCGGCGGCGATACCCTTCCTGAACCCGGAGGTGTATGGCAGGAGCACCTATGAGAATTCCTCGTTCCTTGCAAGCAGCGCGAACCCCGACCCAGGTGTGCACGGGCGCGGATTTGTAGCCCGTTTAAGCGGCTCCACCGCGGAATTCATTCATATGTGGACACTGATGATGTTCGGTGAAAAGCCATTTGACCTGGATGAGAAGGATGGGACCCTGACGCTTTCCCTGCGGCCGGCTCTTCCTGCGTGGCTCATACCGGAGGATGGCATTGTTGAGGCCAGATTCCTTGGGAACACGATCGTGAGATATCATTTCCCGGAGCAGAAGGATTATCTGCCGGGACAGTATGAGATTGAGAAAATGAACCTTATGTATGATGGTTCCCGGAGCTCATGTGGTTCCGACGACGGGGCAGGGATCGGGTATGATACCGGGGTTCTGCCAGAGACGGCCGCGCTGGATGTCAGAGAAGGAAAGGTGCAAACGATCGAGGTATTTTTTCTATGAAAAAACGACACCTTAATAAAAAATGAACCACTTTTTTCAGCGGACAGAATTTTTATAATAAATACATCTTTGAAAGAGAAATAAAAACAAAAAGGAGGAATATTGAAATGAGAGTAAGAAAGAGTATGGCAAAGCTTCTTGCCGGAACAATGGCAGTGTCCATGGCGTCGGTCGGCGTTACCGCATCCGCGGAAGGATATGAGGGCGAAAGCCTGGTAGTCTGGACGCTGGCAAATGACCTGATTGATTTTGGCGACAAATTTGCGGAAACATACGGCGTGGACGTTGAGACAGTCGTAATCGAACCGGCAAACTATCCGACCAAGGTACAGACCGCGCTGCTGGCGGGCGAGTCCGAGCCGGATATCATCGTGGCGGAGCCTCAGATGCTGGAGAGCTTCTATGAGGCAGGCTTCTTTGCGGATCTGGATCAGTTCGGCGCACAGGATTACGCGGATCAGATCGTAGATTATGTATGGCAGGCAGGACAGAGCTCCGACGGCGTACAGAGAGCGATCTCCTATCAGATCACACCGGCTGGTATGTATTATCGCCGTGACATCGCCGAGGAAGTATTCGGGACGGCTGATCCGGATGAGATTGCCAAATTATTTGCGGATTACGCGACCATCCTTGAAACAGCACAGACTTTGAAGGACGCGGGCTATCGCATTTTTGCTTCCGATGCGGAGATGAATTATTTTTCAGGCAGTGAGGCATGGGTAGTAGATGGCGCATTGAATGTAGCGCAGTCCAGATATGATTATATGGATCTTTGCATCTCCCTTTATCAGAATGATCTGACCGCTTACGCGAACCAGTGGTCCACACCGTGGTATCAGGCGATGGCGGGCGAGGTTCCGATCCTGACCGCAGATATCCAGAACTACGCGGATGATTCCGTAAACGTATGGGATTCTGAGGAATTCGCAGAGGCGACAGCGGATTATGAGAAGACAGAAGTATTCGCGTTCGGTCTTCCGAGCTGGGGCGTGCTGACTATGAGAGATAACGTAGGCGAGACCTCCGGTCTCTGGGGCGTATGCGCAGGACCGAGCTATGGCTTCGGCGGCGGTACATACATCGGTATTTCTTCTCAGTCCAAGAAGCAGGAGCTTGCATGGGAATTCGTGAAGTTCTGTACTCTGAATGAAGATACTGCTGAATGGTGGATCGACTACTCCGAGGGCGACGCGGTTTCCCTGATCTCCGTACTGGAAGCGCATGCAGACGATGAGAACGAAGTATACGGCGGACAGAAGCTGTACGCACTGTGGCTGGAGCTGGCGGAAGGCATCGATTATTCCCTTGTTACATCTTATGATACCGCAATCGGCGACGCATGGGGCAGCGCGATTTCCTCTATTAAGACCGGAGAGATGTCACAAGAGGATGCGATCAGCAATTTCTATGACACGATCGAATCGACTTATCCGGAACTGACCGTTACGAGAGAGTAAGAAAAACAGGCAGCACAAGACTTATAAGTGACGGGTCGACAGGTTCAAAAGCGGCGCCAGACATCCACAGCGGGTGCCTGGCGTCTCAGAGCTTTTTACGAAGCGATATACTGGCGGACATGAGGCGCGAAGCTGCCGGAGAACTGTGAAACCTTCAAAAAGTTCGAAAAGAGGGAATCCTATGAAAGATAAACCCATAAGAAAAAAGAAAGCTCTGGACAGGTATAACCGGATGGGTTACCTTTTCTGCGCACCGTTTGTGATCGTATTTCTGATTTTTTCTGTGTATCCGGTTTTCCGGACGCTCTATATCAGTTTTACTGACGCCAAACTGACGACGCTGAATTCAAGCTTTACCGGACTGTCCAATTATATAAGAGTCATCAACGACAAATTTTTCTGGAAAGCGCTCGGCAATACCGTGCGGATCTGGGGTGTGAACATCGTCCTTCAGCTGGGACTCGCGTTCCTGCTCACGATCGTATTCAGCGATGTGAAATACAAAATGCGCGGACTCGGTGTTTTCCGCGCCCTGTACTATCTTCCGAACATCATTGCCGCGACCTCCATTGCCTTTTTGTTCCAGACCCTTCTGGACTGGCGGTATGGTACGTTCAATCAGATCATCAATATGGTTTACAAGTTCTTTGGACAGAGCTACAACCCGGTAGACTGGCTGGGATCTTCTTCAACGGCGGGGTACGTGATCGCGGTGATCAGTGCCTGGATGTGGTTCGGCAATTCCTTTATCATGCTGATGGCCGGCGTGCAGGGTATCTCGAAGGAATACTTTGAGTCCGCTGCCATCGACGGTGCGAACCGCTGGAAGATCTTCGGAAAGATCACTCTGCCGCTGCTGCGGCCGATCATGCTGTATGTGACGATTACCTCTCTGATCGGCGGACTGCAGATGTTCGATCTGCCGTATCTGATGTCCTCGAAGAGCAGCGCGTCATACCAGTCTATTCAGACGGTGGTAATGTATCTCTATAAATTCGGCTTTGAGACCGGAACGACCCAGATCGGCTATGCGTCGGCAATCGCTTACGTGCTGTTCCTGATCATTCTCGTATTCTCTGTGCTCCAGCTGAAATTCTTGAATAAGGAGGATTGATCGTATGTCAACATGGGATAAAGCAAAAAAAGGAATTCTCTATTTCCTTCTGATCCTCCTGGCGGTGACCTGCCTGATCCCGTTTCTTCTGATGATGGTCAACGCTACAAGAAGCGGAAGCGAGATCGTGAGCTCGTTCACGCTGATACCGAGTACGCATCTGAAGGAGAACTGGGAGGCTGTATTTTCCTATTTTAATCTGTTCAAGGGCATGTTCAACAGCGTTCTTGTAGCCGTACCGGCGACGCTGCTGTGCGCGTACTTTTCTTCCCTGACCGCTTACGCGCTGGCAATGTACAAGTTTAAGGGAAACAAGGTACTGTTTTATACGATTCTCGTCTTTATGATGATTCCGGGGCAGCTGAGCCTGATCGGTTTCTACAACTTATGTACCTCCCTGCATCTGGTGAACTCGTATATCCCGCTGATCATACCGGCGATCGCCTCTCCGGGGACCGTATTCTTTCTGCGCCAGTACGTCCTGTCCACGCTTCCTCCGGAGCTGATCGAGGCAGCGCGGATCGACGGCGCGAATGAAATCTATTCGTTTCATAAGATCGTGATCCCGATCATGTCTCCGGGCATTGCGACCATGTCGATTGGCTGCTTTATCGGCAACTGGAACAGCTACCTGCTGCCGATGATCATCCTGAACAAGAACGAAAAATTCACCCTGCCGGTGATGATGGCGACGCTGAAGGCCTCCACGGATATCAACGCGAATCAGGGCGCGATCTACCTTGCGGTAGCGATCTCGGTCATCCCGATCATTATCGTGTTCTGCTTCTGCTCAAAGTACATCATCGGAAGTATCTCCGCGGGCAGCGTGAAAGGGTGATTCAAAAGTAATAC
The DNA here is from genome assembly GCA_021199395.1 of Lachnospiraceae bacterium. Lineage (GTDB taxonomy): Bacteria > Bacillota > Clostridia > Lachnospirales > Lachnospiraceae > Choladousia. Next base: position 12,478 of record JAJQIE010000043.1, read on the forward strand.
AGCAAGTACAGACATACAGGCATTTAAAAAATACAAAAATAAGTTTCTTATTGGTTATAAGTTTCCCAATCTGCTTGGATTATAGGAAATGGCTAATGTCGATTCCTTAATATATACTGGCAGATTGGGAGACTTTTATTTAAGTGAATCCATTTTAACTCAAAACAATTTACTTTTAACCTTTGAAAAGTTATAATTTAATAAATCAGGTGAAAAGAGAGGGATACCGTGAACGGGAAAAGAATGAGAAATAAAATAAAAATCCGGGGGAAGGACTGCGGAACGCTGGCTGCGGGCTTTCTGGCGCTGGCCATATCCGGCAGCTTTATTACCCTGAATACGATCTGCGCCTCTGCGGGGGGCGATGGTGCGGCAACGCTTTCCCGGACAGACTCTGTGGAGACAGGCTCCGCGCAGGAGACGACCTCCGCGCCCGGATGGTCCGGGTATGCCGATGAGCCGATCACGCTCAGCTGGTATATCAATTATTCCTGGTTTGACACAGACTGGGGAGAGAATGCAGTCTCGCAGAAGATCACAGAGGAGACTGGCGTCACGGTGAATTTTGTCACTCCGGCTGGCACGGAGACGGAGAAGCTCGCCGCGATGATCTCCGCGAATTCGCTGCCGGATATCATCACGCTTGGCTGGTGGGAAACTCAGCTTGATGAGATGATTGCGAAGGATATGGTCTACGCGCTCAATGATCTGGCGGAAGAATATGAGCCATACTTTTTCACGGTGGCGGATGATGAGGTGATCGCCTGGTACCAGAAGGAGGATGGGAACCTTTACTGCTATCCGAACTCTACGTACACGCCGTCAGATTATGAGACGTGCGATACGATTGGCTCGAATCAGACCTTTCTGGTAAGGAAGGACATCTACGAGGCCATCGGCAGCCCGGATATGTCGACTCCGGAGGGCTTTATGGATGCGGTCCGGATGGCGGCGGAGCTGTTCCCGGAAGTGGGCGGGGAGCCGCTGATCCCGATCGGCGCGGATGTGTTTACCTCTGAAGGCTGCAATTCCTTTGACCTGTACCTGCAGAATTTTCTCGCGGTTCCGTATGAGGACGAGGACGGCGCGTATTACGACCGCTACACGGATGAGGAATACATTGCCTGGCTGAAGGTATTCCGGCAGCTAAATGAGGAAGGCTATCTGGCGACGGATATTTTTGTTGACCAGAGGACACAGATGGAGGAAAAAATCGCGCAGGGGCGGTATTTCTGTATGCTGTATCAGCGCACGGATATGGAGGATCAGGAGAAATCTCTGTACGCGAATGATCCGGACAGCATTTATATCGCTGTGGACGGCCCGGCCAACAGTGCGGGGGACGATCCGGTGCTGCCTGGCGCCGGGCTGAATGGCTGGACGGTGACGCTGATTTCGAAGAACTGCTCTGACCCGGAGCGGGCGATTGAGCTGCTCACTTATCTGATGAGCGAGGAGGGACAGCTCGTGACGTTTCTCGGCGTGGAGGGCGTCACCTACGACGTCGTGGATGGCGCTTATGTGGTAAAGGAGGAGGTGCAGGAGCTGCTGAATACGGACCGGTCAGAATATGACCGGCTGTACGGGGCGGATAACGCATACTGGATGATGCAGAATAATGTCCTTCAGCTTCAGTGGAGCCAGTCCTCTGACGATTCTGCGGATCCATGTCTGGCGATGGAGGAGTGGACATACCCCTATACGCATTACCTTGGCCAGTACGAGCTCAGCTTTTCTCTGGATACAGAGGTCGGATACAGCTGGAATGCCATCAATGTACTCTGGGGAGAGACTCTGCCGGAGCTTCTCCTGGCCTCCACGGAGGAAGAATTTGATGAAATACTGGCTGCCTTTGCAGAAGAACGCGACGCGCTGGGTTATGACGAGGTGGCGGCAGCCTGTACAGAAAAGATTCAGGAGGCAAAAGCCCGTCTGGGTCTGGAGTAGAGGACAAAAACGCCGGAGCTCTGGCGGGAAAAGAAAAATACGGGTAACTGTGAAGGTACGGAACAGGTACAAATACGGAAAGATCAGGAATAAACGGATATGAAACTACTTGTAAAATGGCGGAGCCTGCGCCTGAACGCAAAATTTACGCTCGTGATCGTCCTGCTGGTGTGGGTGCCGGTGATTGCTTTTGCTCTCATGTATTTCCATAATACACAGGAGAGCCTGATGAAAGAGGCCGCCTCCGCCATGGAGCTGGAGCTGCAGGATACCGGAACCCAGATTGCCTCCTACGTGGATTCGGTGAATATGTCGACGCAGCTTTTTTTGAGTGATACGGCGCTGACGGAATACCTGGAGCGGGTGAGCGTTGGCGAGGAGATGACGACGCAGGAGATCCGCTCGTTTTATAATGTCACGATCGGCTCGCTGGAGCGCCTGATCTACAACAATCCTTATCTTTACCAGATTCGGGTCTACGCGGACAGCGATACCATGCAGGAGATGATGCCTGTGCTGTATCGCATGAGCCGGATGAAGAAGCTCGCCTGGGCAGGCGGGGATGGGGCAGAGTGGGATGGCTGGCACTTTGATTACGAGGATGTACTGTTTGGCTCGGACACGGGCGAGAGGATCGCTTCTTACGTCACGAGGATGGAATCCTACGGCTATGGGGAGATCGGCGTGCTGGAGGTCGCCATCAGCATGGAAACGCTGTTCTCTGGCCTTTACGGGCAGGACGGAGATCTGTGGCATTGCTTCATGGACGGGGATGGCACGGTTTATTTTGGGGATGACGACAGCGAAACGCACAGAGGGCAGATAGAGCGTCTCCTTTCGGAGCTTGACCTGGAGGAGACGGGAGAAAGCTCGATTACGATGATACGCGTCGATGGGGACGCGCTGCTGGTCGGCGGCTTTTACTTAAAAGGACTTACCGGGACATGGATTTCCGTGTATGATCTGAGCACAGTGATGGAAGAACTGCGTGTGACGAGAACCCTCGTTTTTGCGCTGATCGGCGCGCTGCTCTTTTTGCTGACGCTGGTGATCAACCGAATCGTGAACGGGCTGCTGAAAGGCTTTTACAATGTGCTTGGTACGGTTCGGGAGGTGCAGAAGGGAGATCTGGAGGCACGCGTGCCGCTGGCCGGATATGCTCCTGCTACGGATGAGGGAGCCACCGCGCCGCCGACCGATGAGGCGGCGGATGCGGCAGACTCCGCCCTGCCGGCTGACGGTGTGGATGAGACCGGCGAGCTGGCGGTACAGGTCAACCGCATGCTGGATCATATCAATGAGCTGATGGAGGACAATATCCAGAGGGAGCTCTTTGCGAAAAATGCGGAAATCCGCGCGCTGCAGAACCAGATCAACGCGCATTTTATTTACAATGTACTGGAATCCATCAAGATGATGGCGGAAATCGAGGAAAAATACGAGATCTCTGACGCGGTGACCAGGCTTGGCAGGCTGCTCCGTTATAATATGTACTGGAAGTCCGGCACCGTGACCGTGCGGGAAGAGCTTGAGTATATCCGGAATTATATCGCGCTGATGAACCTGCGCTTTGACTATGAGATCTATCTGTCGGAAAATCTGCCGACGCTTGTGCTGGAGCAGAGGATTCCTAAAATGACGCTGCAGCCGATTGTGGAAAACTCCATCATTCACGGGATTGAACAGATGGCGGAGGACACGAACATCTATGTCAAGGGCTATATTCAGGATGGGGACTGTATCATTGAGCTGACGGACGCAGGGAACGGCATGAGCGAGGAACGGCTCGTCTGGCTGCAGAGGAAAATTGCCGGCGCTGTGGAGGCGGAGGAGCGTGAGACAGATGCGCCTGCTTGGGGCGGATCGAAGGTGAAAACGCCGAATGCAGGAGCAGCGGAGGACGAGGCTTCCGCTCGCCTGAATTCAAAAGCCTCAGATTCCGGTATAGGGTTGAAAAACGTACAGGATCGGATTCGCATGACCTTCGGCTCCTCCTATGGGATACAGGTGGCGTCCAGGGAGGGCTGCTATACCAAGGTGCGGATCCGGATACCGGTGGAAAATACGTAAAGGGATTGCGGTCATATTCTTTCAAGTTGACAAATAATTATATTATAATTACAATATGGGTATAGATGATGATGGCGCAATTCTATTTGACGACCCGGAACATTCTATAGACGAGGAAAGGTTCCTGATTATGAGAGATGAATATGATATCGAAAATTTAAACCCAAGGAGAAATCCTTACACCAACAGGTTGAAAAAACAGATCACGATCAATATCGACAACAGCACGATAGATTATTTTAAGGGGGAGTCGGAAGCATCAGGCATACCATATCAGACCCTTATCAATCTGTATCTTACCGATTGTGCCAACAGCGGAAGAAAGCTGCATATGTCATGGGAATAAGCTGTTCTTGCAGTATGCCTGCTAAAATCAATCCGGAATGAAGATATGGGAGGGAAAACAGGGAATGCGGACGGTTTTAATCGTGGAGGATGAAAAGCTGATCCGGCAGGGAATCCGCGTGATGATCCAGCGCAGCGGAGTGCCGGTGGAAAACATCATCGAGTGCGGCAACGGGCTGATGGCGCTGGAAGTGCTCAAAGACCAGAGGGTAGACGTCATGTTTACTGATATCCGTATGCCCAAAATGGACGGCATCGAGCTGGTAAAGGCGATGCAGGAGCTTCCGTACCGGCCGCTCACCGTGGCGGTCAGCGGGTATGACGACTTTTCCTACGCGGTGGAGATGATGCGCGGCGGTGTCCGCGAGTATCTGCTGAAGCCGGTGGATCGTGATAATCTCAGGGCGATTCTGGAAAAACTGGAGCTGGAGGTCAGGGCTGCCCGCGAGGAGGAGGAGCTGGAAAACGTTACGGACCGGGAACAGCTTCGCCGGATCATGGAATCCGGGAATCTCTCGGATGCGGAGCGGACGGCGGTCGGGGAACGGATTGAGGGACATCTTTTCCAGTCCTATGAGGTATGCTGTTTTGCCGGTCTTAATGAACCTGTATCTGAGAAAAAAGGGGTCTATCTTATGCTGGGCGAGCTGCCCGCGGGCAGCATCTGCATTGTAGAAAGCGGCAGCAGTTCTTTTCTGCTGAAAAATGAGCTCGGAGACGCCTGTGTCGGGGTCAGCCGCGTGCACAGTGGAGCGGATGAGCTTCGCCGGGCATATCTGGAGGCGGCGCAGGCCAGGAAGAAAGCGTTCTGCGAATGTGAACACATCCGCCGATTTTCCGGGGAGGTCTGTGAATCGCTCCCGGAAAGCGGAGCAGAGGGCGACCTTGCGTCCTTTACGGTCAAAGACCGGAAGCACGAAGACGGGGGGGCGCTTCCATCCCTGGAGGAAATCAGGAAACAGGCGCGGACGCTCGGCACAGAACGGTATGAGGACTGCATCTATCAGGCGTCCCTGTTTTTGCGAAAGGTGAAACGCGGCGTCTATACTCCTGCGCAGATGGAGCGCTATCTGAACCTGCTGTTTGAACAGATCCGGACTGTCTGCGCGGCGGTCCTGAAGGAACAGCCGGATCTGCGGAAATGCCCTGCGGATCTCTATTCCTTCCGGAATCTGGACGAGTATGCGGAAGCGTTAAGCGGCTGGCTTGACATGGTACATGAGAAATCATGTAATCGCTCTGACGAGTTCCGCAACCGGCAGAAGCTGGAAAAAGCACTTCGCTATATGCGCGACAATTATAGCAGCGATCTGAACATGGCCGTGGTGTCCAACTATGTCTCTATGAACTATTCGCTGTTTTCTCAGGAATTCAAGCAGTATACCGGAGAAAACTTTGTCAGCTATCTGAGGAAGCTCCGGATGGAAGAGGCGAAAAGACTGCTCACACAGACACAGCTGCGCGTGGTAGAGATCAGCCAGAGAGTCGGCTATGAAAATGAGAAGCACTTTATGAAAACGTTTAAGTCCGTGTACGGGGTATCGCCCTCTGAATTTCGCAAAAGCGCGGAATATGCGGAGGAACTGTAAGGAACTGCCGCTGCTGCGCAGCTATCGATTCTGTCACTGACTTATCGGTTCAGCGTACGCAAGCATCCGCGCCTTCCGATAAGTCACTCTACGGGAACATCTGCTCCGCATTTTCCATATCAGCCGCGCGCACGATCCTGCGGTCAGTGGAAACAAGGATCTCATAGGGCTTTGTGTGCAGGCGATTGTAATTTTCCAGATATGTCTCAATACTCCGGGCGAAGGAATTCGCCCGGTTTTGTGCTCCCGCCTCATCAACAGCGGCGAGCAGGAGAAATTCACCGCCGCCCTGATGGGAAATGCATTCCGATACAACCCC
>JAJQIE010000264.1 GCA_021199395.1 Lachnospiraceae bacterium
GCGCTGCTCGATGTGGAGGAGGGCGCGGATATCATCATGGTGAAACCGGCGATGTCCTATCTGGATATGGTGGCAAGAATTAAGGATGTTGTAGATGTTCCGGTGGCTTCCTACAGTGTGAGCGGCGAGTACGCGATGATAAAGGCGGGCGCAAAGCTTGGCTATATTGATGAAGAAAAGCTGATCTGCGAGACTGCCGCTTCCGCGTTCCGCGCGGGCTGTGATATTTATCTGACTTATTTCGCGGAGGAGATTGCCAGATATATCCGTGAGGGGAAGATCGGCTGAACCGCGGATAACATCGTGGCGGGAGCAGAAGCCGGAAGGTACAGGAAATAAACAGAAGAGACAGCAGACGGGTGGAAGAATATGACAAAATCAGAAGAATTATTTAAGCGTGCCTGTGAGGTGATTCCGGGCGGAGTGAACAGCCCGGTGCGCGCGTTTGGCTCTGTCGGGCAGACGCCGCGGATGATTGCTTCCGCACATGGCGCGTATATGACAGATGAAGATGGAAACCGGTATCTGGATTTTGTCGGCTCATGGGGGCCGATGATTTTGGGACATGATTATCCGGCGGTGCGCGAGGCGGTGATAAGCGCCTGTGCGGACGGGCTGAGCTTTGGCGCGGCGACCCGGCGCGAGGTAGAGATGGCGGAGCTGATCTGCGGGTCTATCCCAAATATTGATATGGTGCGTATGGTAAATTCCGGGACAGAGGCGGTGATGAGCGCGATCCGCGCGGCGCGCGGTTTTACCGGACGTGATAAGATCATAAAATTTATGGGGTGCTATCATGGACATTCGGATGCATTGCTGGTACAGGCCGGGTCCGGCGTGATGACCGCGGGGATCCCGGACAGCGCGGGTGTGCCGCAGGGCTGCACAAAGGATACGCTTTCGGCGGTTTACAACGATCTCGCATCCGTGGAACAGTTATTTGACGCTTTTCCGGAGGAGATTGCGGCGGTGATTGTGGAGCCGGTCGGCGCAAATATGGGCGTCGTTCCTCCGGCGGAAGGATTTCTGGAGGGATTGCGTGCACTGTGTACAAAATATGGAGCGGTATTGATTTTTGATGAGGTGATTACCGGATTTCGGCTGGGCTTCTCCGGTGCGCAGGGCTTTTTCGGCGTTGACGCGGATCTGGTTACCTATGGGAAAATCATAGGCGCGGGCATGCCGGTCGGCGCTTATGGCGGAAAACGTGAGATCATGGAATGTGTGGCGCCGCGCGGACCGGTTTATCAGGCAGGTACGTTAAGCGGAAACCCGGTGGCAATGGCGGCGGGACTTGCGCAGCTTACCGTATTAAAGGAGCACCCGGAGATCTATGATGAACTGAATAAAAAGGGACAGTGGTTCTTTGGTTCCATCAGACAGATCGCCAGGGAGTGCGGCGCTCCGGTGCAGGTCAATACCTGCGGCTCTCTCGGCTGTATCTTTTTTACCGCTGAGCCGGTGCATGATTATGAATCCGCTAAGACTTCAGATACGAAAAAATACGCGGAATATTTCAGATATATGCTCTCTCACGGCATTTACCTTGCTCCGGCGCAGTTTGAGGCGATGTTTCTTTCTGCTGCTCATACCAGGGAGGAGCTCGCCGGCGTGCTGGAGCTGATCCGGGCATATGTTTGAACTGATTACGGGCGGCAGCGGCAGCGGGAAATCCGCTTACGCGGAAAATCGCGTCCTGTCGGTCGGGGCAGGACGGAGAATTTATATTGCTACTATGCTCCCCTATGGAGAAGATGGACGGCAGAGGGTGGAGCGCCACAGGAAGCTTCGCGAAAAAAAACAGTTTGAGACGATTGAATGCTATACAAATCTCAAATCCCTGTCTCTTCCTTCGGATGGCATTGTTCTTCTGGAATGTATGTCGAATCTGGTAGCGAATGAAGTGTTTGAACTGGATGGTGCGGGAGAACGGACAATTGAGGAAGCGATGCGCGGCATAGAAGCTCTGCGGCGGCAGGCACGCCATTTGTTTGTCGTTACAAATGAGGTGTTTTCGGACGGCGTGGCGTATGACGCGGAAACCATGCGGTATCTGTCCTTTTTGGGCGCGGTAAATCAGAAAATGGCGGAGCAGGCGGACGTCGTGACCGAGGTGGTATATGGGATACCGGTTTCGGTGCGCCAGGCTGGAGACTGAGAGCTGAACCGGAAGCAAAGGTACAAGGAACATTCTGCCCTGAAGTAAAAACAGAACAGGCATATCATGTGCCGAATCGTAGAACAGGAGAGGGGAATCTTCGATGCGCATTTTAAAACGATGCTGGAGCAGCCTGAATATTGCGGTTTCGATGTATTCGAAGCTTCCGGCGGCACAGTGCGACTGGACGGACGAAAACATGAAATATGTCATGTGCTTTTTTCCCTGGGTTGGAATGGTGATCGGTCTGTTTGTGTATGGATGGGATATGCTTTCCTCCTTTTTGGGCATTCGGGATGCGCTTAGGACTATCGTTTTCATGGTGATTCCGGTAGCTGTGACCGGCGGTATTCATCTGGACGGGTTTCTGGATACCTCAGATGCCATGAGCTCCTGGCGTCCGATGGAAAAACGTCTTGAAATTCTGAAGGACTCTCATGCGGGCGCGTTTGCCATTATCTGCGGAATCATCTATTTTTTCTTATTATATGGAGTGCTGGACTCCGTGCGCAGCGCCATGGTTCCGGTTTATGCGTGCTGTTTCGTGATATCCCGCTCCTTTAGCGCATTTTCGGTTGTGACCTTTCCCAAGGCATCCACAAAAGGAACGGTTGCGGGCTTTTCAAAAAGCGCACAGACCAGGATCATACAGACTACATCCATAGCCTATATTCTTGCGGCGGGAATTGTGATGCTTTTGCTGCAGCCTGTCTATGCCATGGCTGCTCTTCTGGGAGCTGTCCTGTCATTTGTGTGGTATTTTCATCGCGCAATGAAATATTTTGGGGGAATTAACGGAGATCTCGCCGGGTATTTTCTGTCAATTTGCGAGCTGGCGATGCCATTGATGATGGTGGCAGCTTTTTATGTTTCAGAAATTGTCGTAAAATAACATGCTGATGGCAGGCTGCCAGGGAGCAATCGCTATGAAAATCGCTTTAATCCAAATGAAGGTGCAAAAAGATAATGACAGTAATATTCAGATTGCCTGTGGACGCATTTCCGAGGCTGCAAAGGCCGGGGCGGATCTGGTCATGCTGCCGGAGATGTTCTGCTGTCCGTATGAGACGGTAAACTTTCCGGTTTACGCGCAGCCGGATGGAGGGGTAAACTGGCAGGCGCTTTCGGAATGTGCAAAAGAGAATCGGGTTTATCTCGTGGCGGGCTCTATGCCGGAACGCGAGAGTGAAGCCATATACAATACCAGCTATGTGTATAACCGCTGTGGCGAGCAGATTGCAAAGCACCGAAAAATGCATCTGTTCGATGTGGATATCAAAGACGGGCAGCGGTTTTGTGAGAGCGAGACTCTGACGGCGGGCAGTAAGGTGACGGTATTTGACACTGAGTTTGGCAGGATGGGGCTGATGATCTGTTTTGATATCCGCTTTCCGGAGCTGGCGCGGCTGATGGCTCTCCACGGAGCAAAGGCGATACTTGTACCTGCGGCTTTTAACCTGACGACAGGCCCCGTGCACTGGGAGCTGAACTTTCGCTCGCGTGCGGTGGATAATCAGGTGTTTTTGCTGGGATGTTCTCCCGCGAGAGATATGGGCGGCAGCTACCATGCCTATGGACATTCGATCGTTGTCTCCCCCTGGGGGAGAGTCCTGGCGCAGCTGGATGAGACGGAAGGGATTCTGTACTGTGATCTCGATCTGGATGAAACGGAGGAAATCCGTGAACAGCTTCCGCTTTTAAAAGCGCGGAGAACGGATGTGTATACACTTTTCTGATACGGGTCTGAACCATCCGATTCCGGAGGCGGTTCGCCAGCCAAAGCGTATGGCTATTGACTTATTGGCGTGTCGATCGTGAGATCGAGGATATCCTCAAATTGGATGACCGTCTCGATCGCTCCCTTCTCCCCGGTTTCTCCGGCGTCCAGCTTCAAAGCTTTATAAGTGATATCCACCAGGAGGACAATTCCGGTCAGGGATACGAGATATCCTGTGGAAGCCTCATCGGAGTCTGGCAGGAAACGAGTCAGCGAAATCCGCATCCCCTTTTTCAGCTTTGCCATTTTTTCATTCAGCAGCATAGCTTCCTCGTCGGATAATTCCGGCCGTATGGAGCGCAGCAGTCGGCCGCTTTCCAGATCCAGCCGTTCCCCATGTCCGCGCAGCGCTGCAAATGGCGCGAAAATCTTTGCGCGGTTTTGCAGAGACATCCGGGGATGTCTGCGGAAAAAGGCCGGATCCTCCGGCCGGTCAAGATGAATGATAGCCTGATATTGTTTTTCAGCATCGGTCATATATTGTCGTCCTTTCGTGCTCATCCTATATCGTGTGCTCAATTTACTCTGCGGGTCGCATCTTCTGGCACAACGGTGCTCATATTACCCTGCTGGTCGTATTCTTCGCCGCAACGATGCTCAATTCAATCTGCTGGTCGCATTCTCCAGCGCAACGGTGCTCAATCTGCGGCGGAGGATCCTGTTTTCCTGCAAGCCGGTGCTCACTCTGCCTTATGCCCTCCGATCTGTCCGTTGCGTTCGCGCATGGTAGCGCCCTCACGGAAGCTTGTTCCCTTTAATATGGCATTTTTTCCGTATCTTTTCCTGATGTGCAGCATTGCTTCCTGCAGCTTTTTTTCCTTTTCCTGCTTTTCTGCGTCTGTAAACAGGTCAAGCTGAGAGATGCCATCATCTCTGGTTACATTTCCCGCTGCGATCGTAAGTCTCCGGACAGTGAGAGTT
>JAJQIE010000103.1 GCA_021199395.1 Lachnospiraceae bacterium
TCACTACATCTACAGTCTTATGGTTCATAACGCCCCCCGTTATGAAATGCCTGTCGCCGATATAATAGTATCGCTGATTTCCTGCACGGTTGAGGACGGTGTGTAATCCGTCTCATCAAACAGCAGCTCGTGCAGCTCCGTCACATTCGCAGCCAGATTCTGCGGTACAACACAGTCTCCCGCAGAGAGGTTTGCCGTCGTGCTCTCAAATGGAAAGCCCTGAGAATCCACGATCTCATACTTTGAAATACCCGTTGCCAGGCTGAGTAATTCTGTATTGCTCAGGCTCGTCGAAATATATGGGATCATATTATTGACTACAGCCAGCAGTCCGCTGACTCCCTGCTGCTGTGCCTTTGACAGAATCTGCGTGAGCACATCTCTCTGGCGTTCTGTCCGTTTGTAGTCCCAGCCGGTCGTATAGCGGATACGGCAGTATGCCATCGCCTGTATCCCGGTCAGCGTCTGTGTACCGGATGAGGTCACCTCAGTATAGGAACGCCCGGTGACCTCTGAGGTCTCTATCAGATAGGCATTCAGCCAGGTCACTTCCTCATCCGTCAGCGTGATCTCTACTCCGCCAAGCTCATCCACCACCTCGATCACAGCCTCAAAATCCACCGTAACATAATCCTCAATATCAAGATCAAGATTCTTATTCAGCATATTCACCGCGAGGCTGGCTCCGCCATAGGCATACGCTTCTGTCGCCTTGCGGTAAGAGCCGTCCGTATTGTCCAGATACGTATCCCTGTATACCGATACCAGCTTAATATCGCCGGATTTCTGATTCACACTTGCTATAATAATCGTATCGCTTCTGGTCCCGCTCTCCAGCTCGCCTTCGCGGGAATCTACGCCAAAAATGGCAATATTCCGATATCCGGACGCAGTCACGCCTGAATTGATCAGAATATCGCTAAGCGATTCCCGATCCATCCTGCTGAGTATGCCGAGTCCTGCAAACGCGACTATCGCGATCAGCAGAACCAGTACGCTCAGTACCCACAAAATCTTTCTTCTTTTCTTCTTTTTTTTCTTCATTTTGCCTCTCCTGCCTCTTTCATCGTCCGGTTCGCCTCCCGGCGCGCCAGAGTATCCCTGTCCATAGTTTCCCTGAAAGCTGTCCTGCTGGCTGTAGTAATTCCCCTGAGATCCATAATAGCTCGGACCGCCCTGTCCGTCCTCCTGCCGACCATAATACTGGCCGCCGTTCTGATAATTTCCGTTCTGGTAATTTCCCTGCTGACCATAGTATTGCCCGCTGCTCTGATTTTCATCTGTGTCTTTCCTCATGAATCGTGCTCCCCTTTCTGAATCCTGTATTTTACTGGAAGCGACATTCGTCGTTTCCTTTTGCGCCAACCGCAGGGCTGCAAAGCAGCTATTCCATATGCGGTCGTGTGCGTCGAATGATAGTGGACAGAAAACAATTTTGTCGCTCACTATAGTACGTGTTTTAATACGCGTTTTTATTCACAAACCCCTTGAATACTGTCATTACCAGTATTTTTATATCCAGACTCATCGTCCAGTTTTCTATATAATACAGATCATAATCAATGCGCTTCCGTATGGATGTGTTACCCCGGTATCCATGCACCTGCGCCCAGCCGGTCATACCAGGCCGTACCTGATGCTTGACCATATAGCGCGGTATTTCCTCCCGGAATTTTTCCACATACTGCGGACGCTCCGGCCTTGGACCTACCAAAGACATATCCCCCTTCAGGACATTAAAAAACTGCGGCATCTCATCAATACTGGTGCGCCGGATAAATTTCCCTACGTCGGTCACTCTCGGATCATTCCTTGTCGTCCAGCCCTTTTTTTCTTCTGATTCCGTCTGAACCTCCATGGAGCGGAATTTGTACATTCGAAATGGTTTATTATGAAGGCCCACGCGCTCCTGCGAGTAAATCAGAGGTCCCTTTGAGGTCGCCCGGATCGCGACAGCCGTGACCAGCATGACCGGTGAAAACAGAACAATACAGAAAAGCGAGCCGGCGATATCCACCAGACGTTTCATTGTGGCGTTGAATGTATTGGACAGCGGGACATGGCGGATATTAATGACCGGCAGCCCCAGAATGTCCTCTGTATACGGTTTTGTCGGAATAATATTGCTGTAATCGGGAATAAACTTTGTATGGACGCCGGATTTCTCACACATAGCGACGATCCGCTCCAGCTTGTAGTATTCATTCAGCCCGACCGTGATCGCGATCTCATCCGGAGTATGGTCAGCCAGAAGCGCATTCAGCCCGCCAATCGCTCCTAACACCTCCACGCCTTTATATACGGTTCCAGGCGCGATATCATCACTCCGGATCCCCAGAACCCTGTAGCCCCACTGTGGATTCGCCACAATACGGTCAATATACTCCTCCGCCGCGTGGCTGTAGCCCACAAGCAGTATATATCTCTGATTCAGCCCCAGCGAACGCGCCCGCATCAGCAGCATTCGAACCAGGTTGCGCTCCAGAACGGTCAGCGTCACATTCAGCAGCAGAAACACGCCGAGAAGCATACGCGAGACATCAATCTGCCGGATCAGGAAAAGCACAGCCATAAACACCAGGCCGCCCACCGTGTTGGCCTTCAGGATATTGCTTCCCTCCCGGCGTCTACCCTCCAGCCGGTTCGGCGTATAGAGATTAAACGCGTAATAGAGCAGCAAAAAAATGGCACAAGAATGACAAGCGCCATCATATATACTTCCCGCGGCAAAACGCCGATACCTCCCCTCCGGGTGGTCGAAAACATCACATACCATCCCACCAGGTAGGAGAAGATAATCACGATTGCATCCAGCACGACCTGAAGCCGGTTGAAATACTTCTCATTTTCTTTCAAATGAATGCCTCCCTGAGCCTGTCATCCGGTTCGTCCCTGGCTCAGACGTCTGTGAGCCTGCGAAACACATTCAGCCACAGCTCAAGCTGTATCCGGATATAAGCTTTCAGATTTTTCCACTGAAATCTCACTTTTTTGTCACGATGACAGAGGGCGATCCCTGTCCCCAGACCCGTAACATACTCCCTCAAATAGCCTTTTCCGGCAAAAAAAACCATTTTTATCAGAAATCCGGCAAGCAGAAAAGGAAAATTCAACAGAATCTGCAGCCAGGGCATATTTTTATATATCATATAAATGTTGTTCCGCGAAGAATAGCGGATCTTGAAGTCATTGTACACAGAGCCGCTCGTAGCGCTGCCGACATGCCGTACTATGGCTTTCGGCGCATAATAATTGCGATATCCCGCGATCCTCGCACGATAAGCGACGTCCGTATCCTCCAGGTACGCAAAATGCACCTCGTCGAACAGGCCAATGCTGTCAAAAACATCCCTTCGGTAAATCGCCGCGGCCGCGCACGAGGAAAAAATCTCCCGCTGTCTGTCATAACGCTCCGCAGGCTTACCCTTGCCCAGCGCAAACGCCCATCCCAGCGCGCAGTAAAAATCACCCGCGTTGTCCATCCTCTCAGGCTCGTACATCCGCACCAGCTTTGCCGCACAGGAAAAGGCTCCCGTCGTCTCAATGGCGCGCACCATCTCTTCCACAAAAGACTCATCACAGATCGTATCGTTATTTAAAAGGATCACATATGGCGTGTCCGCCATGCGGATTCCTTCATTTACCGCACGGCAAAACCCTTCATTTTGCTCAAACTGTCTCAGGATCACTTCCGGATAATGCGTCTCCACAAATTCCACGCTGCCATCCTGCGAACCATTGTCAACCAAAATCACCGAAAAATCCTGCCTGCTCTGCTGCATAAGAGAATCCAGGCATGGGCCGAGAAATTCCATCCCATTCAGATTCGGTATCACTATTGTTGCTATCTGCATGTCTGTAAGCTCCTGATAGAAGCTCCCCTTCACTTCATTCAGCGGTCGGCAGAACCGCCTGTTACCGAACTAAAAACGCCGCGTGTCTGAAATCCGCAAAGAGCAGTTCCATTTACTGAGGGAAAGATTCCTGTTATAATAAGGATCCCCCTCCTTTAAGATCCGGATCCACCGGGTACGCATATATTCTATTTCTGTCTGGAAACGTCTGGCCTTTTCCTCTGTATCCTCTGTCCCCCGCGTCTTTGACTCATAATGATAAAGCACCGCGTACGGATCATAGACGACAAGATAGCCGGCTTCTCTTACCTTCAGGCAGAAATCCACATCATTAAACGCGATCGCCAGCCGCTCCTCAAAACCGCCGACCGCATCGTAAGCCTCTCTCCTTACCATCATGCAAGCCGCCGTCACAGCACTCAGATCCTGTTGTAAAGACTCGCGGTGCATATATCCGGTGTGTCCGCGCTTCAGCCCGACAAAAATACTGCCCGCCACACCGCCGATGCCGACAATGATCCCGGCGTGCTGTATCGTATCGTCCGGATAGTACAGGCGAGCGCCCACGATTCCGGTATCAGGTCTTGCACAATGTCCCAGCAGCTCCGTCATCCAGTCCGGCGAAATAACTTCCATATCATTATTCATGCAGAGAATATACTCACCCTTTGCATGCCGGATCCCGAAATTATTAATCGCCGAATAATTAAACTCTCTGTCCCAATATACAACATGAACTCCGTTTCGTCCATCTATTTCTTTGTAATAATCAAAAATTTCCTGCGTTTCGCTATTATTTTCGACAATAATAACTTCAAAATTCTTCCATGTCGTCTTCTCAAAGATGGAAGTAAGACACTTATTCAGCGTCTCTTTTTCATCCTTATTCGGGATTACCACCGATACCAGCGGTTCGCCTGCGACCTGATATTTCACCCGGTAGCACCCGAAATCCTTTTTCCGCAGAACCTCTCCTGAC
>JAJQIE010000293.1 GCA_021199395.1 Lachnospiraceae bacterium
ATATTATGGAACTGGCAGAAAACAGGGAGCCGCTTTGCGCCGGAGGACAAAGCGATTTGTCCAGAGACGATTCTGATGCGAAAGCGAGGGTGCTTGCTACTTACTCTGACAGCTACTATGCCGGAAAAGCGGCGCTGATCGAGAAAAAAACGGGAAACGGGCGTACCCTCCATCTGGGAAGCGCATTTTCGAGAGAAAATGTGAAGCTTCTGCTGGAATATGCCGGTGTTCTTTCGCCCTTTGACACGCTTATTGAGGCGCCGGAGGGCGTAGAACTCGTGCAGCGCCGGAAGAATGGCCAGACCTGGATGTTTGCGCTGAACTTCCAGTCCGTACCGCAGACAATTGCCCTGAAACAGCCGATGAAACGCATCTTTGAGGAATGTGAAGCGGACGGGGAAGTCGTCCTTGCGCCGTATGAGACGGAGGTATTTTGTTTATAATAGTAAACGGATGTGGAATTGTAAATTACGTCTTGCCCTATTTCTTATGTTGTTATAGAATGTGGTGGTGAAACGGCTAATATGCCGTTTTCCATCTGATTTCAACAACAGGAGGAAGTATGGGAGATATAACAGAATACAATCCAAATGATTCAGACAATCATGGAAGGAATGATGGAGTAAATAAAGCAGTCGTAGAGAGCTTCCGAATCATCGGTACGGGAAGCTGCGTGCCGCCCAGAGTGGTTTCCAATGAAGATCTGACTGCTTTTATGGACACGAGCGATGAATGGATCCGAAGCCGCACGGGGATCGAGCAGCGGCACATCTGTACGACAGAGACGACCTCCGAGCTGGCGGTCGGCGCGGCGAGAAATGCGCTGGAGAATGCGAATGCCTCTGTGGATGAGATCGACCTGATTCTCTGCGCTACCATCAGCGGTGAGTATATCTGCCCCTCGATGGCTGCCCTGGTACAGAAAAGTCTCGGCTGCCAGTGTCCGTGCATGGACATCAGCGCGGCCTGCACCGGCTGGATTTATCTGATGGACACTGCCGCGGCATTTTTTGCGAAGGGCGGCGTCCGAAAAGCGCTAATCATCGGTGCGGAGTCTATGTCCCGCGTTTTGAACTGGCATGACCGCTCTACGGCTGTGTTGTTTGGAGACGGGGCGGGAGCCGCGGTGCTTGAAGCCGGAGACAATTACCTCGGCGCTTCGTTTGTGACAGAAGGAAATGATGAGGTGATCGCGATTCCGGGCAAAAAGGGGAATTCGCCGTGGTATGACCGGGAGGAGAGGACAGGTCTTCTGCATATGGACGGACAGGAAACCTATAAATTTGCGGTGAGCCATCTGCCAAAGCGTATCGATGAAGTATTGGAAAAGGCAGGTCTTACCACGGCGGATCTGGACTGGGTGGTTCCCCATCAGGCGAATAAACGCATTATCGACAGTGCGGCGCGCAGGATGAAAGAGATTCCGGCGGAGCATTTCTGCGTGAATCTTCAGAAATATGGCAACACCTCCGCTGCGAGCATTCCGCTTCTTCTGGACGAGTGGAACCGCGCGGGAAAATTCAAAGAGGGCGATCTGCTGGCAATGGTAGCGTTTGGCGGGGGACTTTCCAGTGCGGCGTGTCTGCTGCGCTGGTAAGGACCTGTCACGAAATTACCTGGGCATCTTGCACCGCCTAATACGTGAAGCACAATCTGCTCAGGTTATTCCGCGCCAGTTCCTAAGCGGAAAAAACAGTTGACAATTCGGCTTTTTCCGCATATGATATTAAAAACCATTTATTTGCACTGCAATGATCTACAGTACAAAACTGATCAGGCGTCGGAACGGCGGGAGGACTTCACAGAAGAGGGTTCGAGAGCGTTTCCAAATGCCGGGTTGCTTATGCGACAGCAGACCAAAGGGCATCTGCGGGACAGTAGTAACGTACTTATTACTATCGTTCCCAGGGTGCTCTTTTTCTATCTATATACAGGAGGGCGTCGTGATCAAAAGGTGTCATATTGCTGCAGGGCGGGAAGGAGCCATCTGATTATGAAAAAAAACGAAAGTTTTGAGAATAAACCGGAAAACGGCCTGAAAAAGGATCTGGAGAATCATCCGAATAAGTATCTGGACAGCGAAAGGGAGAAAAAAAACGACCCTGATATGGAAAAAAAGCTGGTGAGCAGAGTCTCAGCGGTTGGAATCGGGGGAAATGTGACCCTGTCTGTTTTTAAATTCCTGGCTGGGCTGATCGGGAATTCCAGCGCGATGGTATCCGATGCTGTCCATTCGCTCTCCGACGTCCTGGCGACGCTGATCGCCCTGATCGGCGTAAAGGTATCCAAAAAAGGCGCGGACGCTGGGCATCCCTACGGACACGATCGCTTTGAATGTATTTCTTCTGAAATCCTTGCCGGAGTCCTTTTCCTGACCGGAGCTGGTATCGGCGCGGCGGGTATAGAGACAATACTCGCCGGAAATTATGAGGAGCTTGCTGTTCCCGGCCTACTTCCGCTGGTGGCGGCGGTTGTTTCGATTGTTTCTAAGGAAGCCATGTTCTGGTACACAAGAGGCTGTGCGAAGAAATTAAATTCCTCCGCATTTATGGCGGATGCCTGGCATCATCGCTCGGACGCTTTTTCTTCCATCGGTTCTCTGATCGGTATTGCGGGAGCGCGGGCTGGATTTCCAGTACTGGATCCGATCGCCAGTGTTGTGATCTGCATATTCATTTTGAAGGTAGCAGTCGATATTTTCCGCGACGCGACACGAAAGCTGACGGATACGGCCTGTGATGAGGAATATAATGAACAGGTGAGAGAGTTTATCGAAAAACAGGAGGGAGTGAAGCGGATCGACCTGCTTCAGACGCGAATGTTCGGAGAGAAGGTCTACATTGATGTGGAAATTGCGGCGGATGCGCACCTGGAGCTGCAGAGTGCGCACCAGATCGCGGAAAGGGTACATGACGGACTGGAGCAGAATTTTGATAATATCAAGCATGTGATGGTGCATGTGAATCCGTATGAGAGTTAGTGTGCCGTCCCAATCCTGATTTAACTTACAGGGCTGCCCTGACGGACGCGGCTTATGTGCGCAATCTTATCAAAACGACGGCCATGCTTTCCCAGTACGAGGACGCGATCGAACTGATTCTGGCGAACAATGACGACATGGTGCTCGGAGCAATCGATGCGCTGAAAGCGGAAGGATCAGATCGGCGGAACGCATAAGATCGGCGATGAAATGTCCGGGATCGTTTTCCATACCTTCATGTGCCGGATTTTCATATGTTATTTTCAGGAAGAAACACCGCTGCAAAGGACGCAATTAAGCGGATATACGCTCAAACGCCCCGTGCAGCAGCGGGTACAGAATGAAAGCGATAACCAGCCCGCTGACTCCCTGGACAATATTGGATGGGACGCTTGCCACCGCTGCCGGAAGCCCATACAGGAAGATTTCACAGAGGCAATAGCCGAGAGCTACAAAGACAATATCAATGACCCCGCAGAACGCAACAGCCGCCTGCGGATGGAGGGAAGCGCCCAGATGTCCGTGGTAAAGCTGGCTTCCGCAGAACGCGACCAGACCTTTGATCGCAAAAGTGATCGGGACATATATAAAATATCCTCCCAGCAGATCTGCCAGGGCGGAGCCAATTCCGGCAGCCAGCAGGGCGCTGACGGGATCCAGAAAAACGCCGCACAGAATCACGAGTGCATCTCCGGGGTGAATGTAACCCTGCGTTCCGTAGATAGGAATTCGAATGGACATCGTGGCTACACAGGTGAGAGCCGCAAACAGGGCGGCGAGAACCAGTTTTCTTGTTGTGAATTTTTTCATTTTAAAAGACCTCCTTGGAAACTGAGGTCAATTGTAATCCACAAATGGATTGATTAAAAGAGCCAATTTCATTTAATTTGTCCATACCAGATTGCTATTATTTGTTCTGTTTACTCTAACCGCAGTCAGAGCAGCTTCTCATCATAGACGGCTCTGACGCCACCGATGAATTTACAGCGTGTCCTGGCGCATACGACACGCGCGTCGCCAATGGAGCTCTGTGCAATCCGTACTGGAACCGCCACCTCTCTTAAATGCATCCCGATCAGCGTATCGCCGATATCGATCCCGGCGTGCGCCTGAATGTGTTCTACGGCAACCGGCTCTGCAAAATGGCGGTATGCGGCGGTTGCAAACGAACCGCCAGCCTTTGGCTGCGGAACCACATTCACCGGTTCATAACCATATCTTCCGGCTGCCTCCCGCTCCAGGATCAGAGCGCGGTTCAGATGCTCACAGCACTGGGCGGCGAGATAGATGGAATTCTCCTGCGCTGCCTGATAAATGCCGGAAAACACGGCTTCCGCCATCTGCGGGCTGGAATAAGATCCAATACGCTCGCCTGCGACCTCACTGGTAGAGCAGCCTACGACAAGCAGCTCTCCGGCATGAAGCCCCGCCATGTCCAGCAGCTCCGCAGCAGCCTGATAAGCCTCCTGCTTCAGTTTCGCCAGCTCATCCGCTGATTCCTTCGTCAGATTCAAACCGTTCTCAGACATATATTCTTCCCTCCTCTTAAATAACACCCTGTTTCAAAAATAAAATCATTCATAAATAAACTATTTGCAAAAAACAGGCTCTTTACATAAATAAGCAATTTACACGAAAGCTGTTTTTACACAGAGCCTATCATAAACAGTTCTTCTCCAGGTTGTCAAGGGCATTTAACAGATTTCCCTTTTCCCCGGTTGTCTGACATTGACATTTCCCTGTAAATGAGATATAAAAGGTAAGAAAAAATCATAAATCAGGCAGGGGGAATTCTTGTCTCCCTGTGCGGAAAAAATGGAGGAAATGTGACGCATATGAATGAAATAAAAC
>JAJQIE010000095.1 GCA_021199395.1 Lachnospiraceae bacterium
GCGTCCCCCTATAACATATGCGAAGCAGTTGTGCCTGGCGTCCCAGTATTTCTTTTTCATCGCCGCAATAAAATCCAGAGCCGCTTCCTCGCTGTCCACCGGCTGAACCGTAGCAATAAAGCGGGATTTTTTTTCAACGATCTCGCCCTCGCCGCCCTCGTAAACAATCTTCATCCCTTATCCTCTCAGTTCTGGCACTGTTCAATCACTTTTCTTACATTATACTCTCGTGTCATTTTTTCCTCAACTTCTTTTTCTGAACATTCTCACCGTTCTTTTTGGGAAACAGCGCTCCTCCGTCCCTGCACACCGTATAATTTTGCTTTTTCCGGAAAATACTATAAAAACGATTACCCGCTGTACACGATGAAAAATCATATGATGTTACCGGGGGCAAAGAAGGAGGGAATCAGCCATATGTCAGAAAACAGACGGAAGGGAAAGCAGCATCCGGCAGTGTTTTTCTGGAAAAAGCTGCAAAATGCCCCCTGGAAAAAAATCCTCGCCGGAGCCGGTATCGTCCTGCTTGCGTTTATCCTTATATTTTTTATAATTATATGGCGTCTGATCGCGGACGCACCCGATATCGATTCTGTGGATGTATCCCCTTCCGGTTCAGCCACATGGATCTGCGACGAAAGCGGAAACTATCTGCGCAGACTTTCTCTTTCTGAATCAAACCGGGACATTATCTCCATTGAAGAAATCCCAGACTCTCTCATCAACGCGGTTATCGCGATCGAAGATTCCCGTTTTTATGAGCATAACGGTATCGATCTTCACGCCATTGCCCGCGCCTTCTGGAATGGCGTCACAAGCGGTTCTTTTTCAGAAGGGGCGAGCACCATCACACAGCAGCTGATCAAAAATAATGTCTTTACAGACTGGACACAGGAGAACTCCTTTGCGGATCGCTTTGCCCGAAAGATACAGGAGCAATATCTCGCCATCCAGCTTGAAAAACAGCTTTCCAAGGAGGAAATCCTTGAAAACTATCTGAATACCATCAATCTGGGTTCCGGCTGCTATGGCGCAGAAGCCGCCGCCCAGCGGTATTTCGGCAAGGAAGCGGCCGAACTGACTCTTTCTGAATCCGCGGTGCTCGCGGCAATCCCGCAGAACCCATCCGGCTATAATCCGATCGACTATCCGGAAACAAACCAGACGCGCCAGCGCCTGATCCTGCGTTATATGGAAGAACAGGGCTACATCACGCACGAAGAACGGATGGAAGCGCTGTCAGACGACGTCTACACGCGTATCAGCGCGTACAATCAATCCTGGGAAGCCGAGGCCGCCTACTCGTACTACGAGGACGCCCTGATCGATCAAGTCATCGAGCTGTTAATGTCCGAGCTGAATTATTCCTTCGAGCAGGCCACACGAGCTGTATACAGCGGCGGCCTTCGCATTTATTCCGCGCAGGATCCGGCGCTACAGGAAATCTGCGATGAGGAATTTCAAAATCCCGCAAACTTTCCGGAAGGCGTCCAATATGGAATCGACTATTCGCTCAGTATACAGGAGTCTGACGGCTCGACGACCACCTATGGTTCCGAAGCGCTCAGAGCTTATATCCGCGGGACAGTCAGCGCGTCCTTTGACCTGCTCTGCGACACGCAGGAGGAAGCGCAGGGCTATGCGGAGGCGTTTCGGGAATCCATACTTTCCGACAATTGTTCCGTGCTGTCTGAACGTCTCACACTCTCTCCCCAGCCGCAGGCTTCCCTCGTCCTGATCGAGCAGGAGACCGGCTTTGTCCGGGCGATCGCAGGCGGACGTGGAGAAAAAACCGCCAGCCTCACATTGAACCGGGCCACTGATACGACCCGTCAGCCCGGATCAACCTTTAAAATCCTGACCGCCTATGCTCCGGCACTCGACTCAGGCGGACAGACGCTCGCCACGCTCTATGAAAATGAGCCCTATGAATACGAGGACGGCACTGTCGTCAGCAACTGGGATATCACGGATTACAGCGGAACCGTCACAATCCGCGAAGCGATTATGCGTTCCATCAACGTCGTCGCAGTCCGGTGCATCACGGAAATCACGCCGCGTCTTGGCTTTACCTATGCGGAAAAATTCGGAATCTCCACGCTTGTCGATACATGGGAAGCTTCTGACGGTTCCTCCGACGTTATCCAGCCGCTCGCTCTCGGCGGTATCACAAACGGCGTAACCAATCTGGAGCTGTGCGCCGCCTATGCCTCCATCGCAAATGGGGGAATGTATGGCATTCCGCTGTTTTTTACCAGAATACTGGATCGCAATGGGGATGTCCTGCTCGACGCTTCCGAGCGGTCGGTATCCGCGGATACGCAGGAGGACGGCCTCTCAGCCGCAGCATCTGTTTTCACGGGCGCAGCGTCCTCCTCCACCGAAAATCTCACAGACGCGGCGTCCGTTTCCGGCTCAGATTCGGCGGGTTCGAACGGTTCTTCAGACAGCTCGGAGCATTCCGATTTCGGAAGCTTCACCCGTGTTTTGCAGGAAAGCACCGCGTATCTGCTCACAAGCGCCATGGAAGACGTCGTCGCCTCCGGGGAGGGAACCGCTTATGGCACCATCTCCGCTGCCGGACAGCCGGTCGCAGGAAAAACCGGAACAACCTCAAGCTATAAGGATATCTGGTTCGTCGGCTACACCCCATACTACACCTGCAGCGTCTGGGGCGGCTATGACAACAATCAGTCCCTGCCGGACGGCTCTATCTGGCATTCGTATAGCCGCACACTCTGGACTGCCGTTATGGAGCGAATCCATTCCGGTCTTCCCACCGGAGCCTTTACACAGCCGGACGATATCGCAGAAGTGACGCTGTGCAGCGAGTCTCACCTCCCCGCGCTGGAAAATGCCTGTCCGTCCGTCTACACGGAATATTTTTCCAGAGGAACCGAGCCGGACGAAGCCTGTTCCGTACATGAGCCCGTACCGGAGACAGAGCACAAAGCGGAAACTGAATCGGAATCCGAACAGGAACAGGAACAGATTTATCAGGATATCCTGGTTCAGCTTTTCCCTGAAACGGAATCTGAATCGGAGTCAGACTCTAAAGCGGAATCAGATTCTGATGCGAAGTCGGACTCTGGTGCGGAGTCAGACTCAAATTCCGATCCCGATACCGCATCCGAAAGCAAATCCGAATCGCAGGAAAACCCCGACTCAGATTCTTCTGCTGACTCAGATGCAGATACCGAAAGCGATCTCCTGTCCGAGCCTGAATCCGAAAAAGGAAGCTCCTATGATACCGAAGAGGACGAGACAAGCTCCCTTGACGACCTGATGAACCGCCTGATCAGGCAGGGGAGCACTCTGCCGTTTAGCACCGAGTAAGATAACTTACAAGAAGTCCGCCGTGCTTGCGGGGCGCTGGGCATCCAGTGGATGTCCGTTTAGCACCGACCGGAGCGGCAGCGGAGAGCTTGCGTACTCTCACCCGATAAGTTAGCGACCGAATCACCAGGTTGTCAGGATTATGCTGAATTGAGAACCGATTTTTATATAATTACAAGTCATTTTAGCCAAAAATTTCCTTGCGCATTAAGCAAATATAGGTTATTATGGAAAAAGTTACCCGTTTATATGCAATATCAACTAAGGAGGAAAGGTTTATGAAAATGTATGAAAAGAAAAAATCCGGGATGCGTATCAGCGCATGTATCCTTGCAATGATTCTGTTGTTTGCGGCGCTGCCCGCACAGGCTTCCGCGGCATCCATTGACGTGCCAGACTCATTAATTCTGACCCTGTACGCATCTAAGGATCTGAATGCTGCCGGAGACAGCAAAAGTGTTTCCGCTCTGACTCTTATCTCATCTGGAAAAGTGACAGGCTTAAAGTCCAATGATACATCCATTGTTAAAATTTACAAAAATACCGTTGACGACGGTACGGAAATCCTGTTGCTGCCGAAAAAGACAGGTACAACAAAGGTTTCTTTCAAAGTAGGTAATAAAAAATACACAACGAAAATAACCGTAAAAAAATATGTGAACCCGATTTCATCCGTAACCGTTGGCGACACGAAGATTTCCTCTTCCAAATTCAAAACTCTTTCATACGCGAATCTGAAGTACGCGGATTATAAAGGCAAGAAAGTAAAAGTAACCTTCCAGCTGAAAAGCGGCTGGAGCTTAACAAGCGGATATATAAATGTATTTTATGCCAATTCAAAAACTACTTCCGTGAAAAACGGCAAAAAAATCACAATCAGCGGCGGTAAAGGGTGTGCGCTTCTTGTACTGGTACAAAAAGATTCGACTGGACAGACGGAGCTGATCAATCTGAACTTTAAGTAGATATCACGTTTAAATGTCCATTTTCGTTTTCAGTTCATGTCTTGACAAATCCGGTCAAAGTCGGTATAGTGGGATAGTATCTCAAATGGAGATGACATTTTCTATCAGGTATCACATTTCCGTGCAGCCGGGGAGATAGCGGTGCCCTGTACCTGCAATCCGCTACAGCAGGGGTGATGCCGAGCCGAGGGCGTGCTGTTGCAGAGCTGCCCCTGATAAGTGATGTTGACGTCCGGGTCTTACGCGGCAGGAATCCGTGAACCGTGTCAGGTCGGGAACGGAGCAGCACTAAGCGGAAGCTCCTGGGTGCCGTAAGGGTGCCTGGACTGAGTTAACTGTCAGGGTAACGTCTGTGGCAGGCGTTCGAAGCGAGGCGCACGGATTACAATAAATTCATTTAATGCGCTGCGTCAGGGACGCCGCTTAGGAACTGGCGCGGAATAACCTGAGCAGATTGTGCCGAATAATACGTGAAGCACAGCCGATAAAAA
>JAJQIE010000184.1 GCA_021199395.1 Lachnospiraceae bacterium
GCCTTCTATGGTAAAGGCGATCATCAAGGCGATTCAGACGTCTGATATCGGCATCAATCCGAACAATGACGGGCGCGTGCTCCGCCTGATTTTTCCTGAGCTGACTGAGGAGCGCAGGAAGGATCTTGTAAAGGATGTTAAGAAAAAGGGGGAGGGCGCGAAGGTTGCGGTTCGCAATATCCGCCGCGACGCCAACGACTATCTGAAGAAGCTGGGCAAGGGCGATGTCTCTGAGGATGAGATCAAGGATCTGGAAAATGAGATCCAGAAGCTTACTGACAAATATATCAGGGATATAGATAAAGCAGTAGAGGAAAAATCAAAGGAGATTCTTACTGTATAAGGCATATGGCAATTGGCTGTGCTCTACGTATTATTCGGCACAATCTGCTCAGGTTATTCCGTGCCAGTTCCTTACTGGCGGCGAAGGGAAAGAAAAGAAAGGTGGGGAGTACGAATGCTTGCCCGCCTTCTTTGGTTTTGATATCAGGGGAGAAAAGTTATGGTAATTCCGCAGCATGTAGCGATTATATTAGATGGAAACGGCCGTTGGGCCAAAAGCAAGGGAATGCCGCGCAGCTATGGCCATGCAAAGGGCGCGCAGAACCTGGAGGTAATCTGTGAAGACGCATGGAATATGGGTATCAAATATCTGACGGTGTACCTGTTTTCTACGGAGAACTGGAAGCGCTCGCCGGAGGAGGTGGATTCTCTGATGAAGCTGTTTCGGCGCTATACAAAGACCTGCATTAAGACCGCGCGAGATAATAATATGAAGGTTCGTGTCCTGGGCGATCCGACCGCGCTTGCGGATGATCTGCAGAAAAGCCTGGCTGATCTGGTTGAGTCCTCCAAAGACAATACCGGCCTGAATTTTCAGATTGCGATGAATTATGGAAGCCGTGATGAGATCATACGGGCAATTCGCGTTCTTGCCAGAGATTGCGTGGATGGGAGGCTTGCCATCCCGGATATCACGGAGGAGCTTTTTTCCGGTTATCTGGATACGGCGGGAGTGCCGGATCCGGATTTGCTGATCCGCACCAGCGGAGAGCTGCGCCTGTCAAATTATCTGATGTGGCAGCTTGCCTACACCGAATTTTATTTTACCGACGTGCCGTGGCCGGATTTTACAAAAGAAGAGCTGCAGAAGGCAATTGAAAAATATAACAGCCGTGACCGGAGATTTGGAGGCGCCTGACGCAGGCTGCCGAACATGGTATGGGCAGTCGGGCATGATATGGACTGCCGGATATGATGCGGGCAGCCGGGCATGATATGGCCTGTCGGATATGGCGCAGACAGATGGATATGATATGGACTGCCGGGCATGCTGCGGCGTGGCCGGTCACATTATAAAGAGAGGAAGCGAATCTATGTTTCGTACAAGACTGATCAGCGGCATTGTGCTTGTCGCCATTGCCCTTGTAGTTATTATTACCGGCGGCCCTGTGCTGGCTGCGACCCTGCTGGTCATTTCTCAGGTTGGACTGAATGAGCTTTACCGTGCTCTGAAGATAGAGGATCAGGGAATATCGCCGCTCGCCGTAGCCGGTTATCTCGGCAGTACAGTTTATTATCTGCTGGTATTTCTTGATCTTACTGCATATACTGTCACAGTGACGCTTGCAGTTCTGATCCTGATGATGGCAGTTTATGTCTTTACCTACCCGCGCTACCGCATCGAGCAGGTGTCAGGAGCGTTTTTTGGTTTTGTCTATGTGGCGGTGATGCTGTCCGCCATTTACGGGCTTCGCACGATGGAGGACGGCGTTTATCTGGTCTGGCTGATTTTCCTTGCGTCCTGGGGCAGCGATACCTGTGCTTATTGCGTCGGCATGCTGATCGGCAAACATAAAATGACGCCGCGCCTGAGTCCGAAAAAAACGGTGGAGGGAGCCGTCGGGGGCGTGGCGGGAGCGGCAATCCTCGGCGCTGTTTATGCCTGCGCGGTGTCCGGACATCTGAACGGTCAGGCAAATCACGCGGTTGTCTTTGCTGTTATCTGCGCGGTCGGCGCATTGATTTCCATGGTGGGAGATCTGGCGGCGTCCGCCATCAAACGCGATCACGGGATCAAGGATTACGGAACGCTGATACCGGGGCATGGCGGGATCCTGGATCGGTTTGACAGTGTGATTTTTGTGGCTCCGGTGATCTATTATCTGGCGCAGGCTATGGTTGGAAGGCTCTGAGTGAGTCGGTATTCAGGCTGCGGGCGGCAGCATACACGCATTTTGCTGTGAGTGCAGGAAGGAAGCTTCTTTGAGAGAAAAAAGGCTGCTTATGAGCTGGAAGCCGGCACAGTGCATCAGGGCAGACAGTGCCGGATAACACGTAACACAGCCGATAAGAACACTGGCGCTGCCTGCGGAGGATACAGAAGGGATTGACAGATATGAAGACGATTGCGATACTTGGTTCTACCGGATCGATCGGCACGCAGACGCTGGAGGTCGTACGGGCAAACGGCGATATTCGGGTAGCGGCTTTGAGCGCCGGAAAAAATATCGTTCTGCTGGAAAAGCAGATTCGGGAATTTCGTCCCCGGCTCGCCTGTGTGTGGGAGGAAGCAGACGCAAAAACGCTGCGGACGAGGGTGCGGGATCTGCCGGTAAAAATTGTGAGCGGAATGGATGGGCTGAACGAGGTCGCCGTCTGCGAGGAAGCGGAGATCCTTGTGACCGCGATTGTCGGTATGATTGGAATTGTGCCGACAATTGAGGCAATCAAAGCCGGGAAGGATATTGCGCTGGCAAACAAAGAGACGCTGGTGACAGCCGGACATCTGATTATGCCTCTGGCTGCGCAGCATGGGGTGAAAATTTTGCCGGTGGACAGTGAGCACAGCGCGATTTTCCAGTGCCTGAACGGAGAGAATGGGCAAAAACCATATAAAATTCTTCTGACTGCTTCCGGCGGGCCGTTCCGTGGCTACAGTCGCGAAGACCTGAAAAAAGTCCGTGTGGAGGATGCGCTAAAGCATCCGAACTGGACAATGGGGCGGAAAATCACCATAGATTCCGCTTCTATGGTAAATAAAGGCCTTGAGGTGATGGAGGCGCGCTGGCTGTTTGACGTGCCGCTGGAGCAGATCCAGGTGGTTGTGCAGCCGCAGAGCATTATTCATTCTATGGTACAGTATGCGGATGGAGCAGTGATCGCCCAGCTGGGTACGCCGGATATGAAGCTTCCGATACAGTATGCGCTGTATTATCCCGAACGCCGCTATCTTGCGGGAGAGCGTCTGGATTTTGCGAAAATCGGCAGTATCACGTTTGAAAATCCGGATATGGATGTTTTTTCCGGATTGAAATATGCGTTTGAGGCTGCCCGGACTGGCGGCTCCATGCCGACGGTATTTAATGCCGCGAATGAGCGAGCAGTCAGCAAATTTCTGCATGGGCAGATTGGATTTGCAGATATTTATGAAATCATACGTTATTGCATGGATCACCAAAGGGCAATCCCGTCGCCGGATGTCGCGCAGATTCTGGAGACGGAGAAATACGTATATGAAATGATTGAAGGCAGGTGGTAAGTTGAGTATCCTGATTGCACTGATTGTATTCAGCCTGATTATTATTATCCATGAGCTGGGGCATTTCCTGCTCGCAAAGCTGAATGGGATTACCGTACTTGAATTTTCGCTTGGTATGGGACCGCGGATACTGAGCCATCAGAGAGAGGGCGGGACGCGCTATTCTCTGAAGCTTCTCCCATTTGGCGGTTCCTGCATGATGCTGGGCGAGGATGGTGAAGATGAGGGAGAGGAAGGATCTTTTCAGAGCAAATCCGTATGGGCGAGGATTTCTGTAGTGGCCGCAGGCCCGATCTTTAATTTTGTGCTGGCATTTGTCCTCTCTGTTTTTATTGTGGGCAGTATCGGGTACGACCCGGCGCTTGTACTCGGTGTCACAGACGGTTATCCGGCGCAGGAGGCAGGGCTGCAGGAGGGGGATCTGATCACCAGAATGAACGGTAAGCGCATTCGCCTGTACCGACAGTTTTACAACTATGTTTACTTTCATTCAGGGGAAACGATTGTGTTCGAATATGAGCGCGACGGTGAAACCTGTACAGTATCGATCACGCCGACTCTGACGGATGATGGCTACAAATACGGTATTTCCGGCAGCACCAATTACCGCTACAAAACCAACGTGCTGGAGACGCTGTATTACAGTGCCTACGAGGTTTACTACTGGATTGATACGACTCTGCAGAGCCTGAATCTGCTGCTTCACGGAGGAGTCACTCTGAATGATATGTCCGGCCCGGTCGGGGTTGTGGATACCATTTCCGAGACCTATCAGGAGAGCAAGTCGGACGGCGCCTACTATGTATGGCTGAATATGCTGAATATCGCAATTCTGCTGACGGCCAATCTGGGTGTGATGAATCTGCTGCCGATACCTGCGCTCGATGGTGGTCGTCTGGTCTTTCTGCTCCTGGAAGCTATCCGTAGAAAACGCATTTCACCGGATCTGGAAGCAAAGGTTCACTTTGCCGGCTTAATGCTTCTGATGGCGCTGATGGTCGTGGTGATGTTTAACGATGTAGGGAAAATAATCGGATAGAGATGAGGGAAAAGCCGGCAGGCGAGAGGTCGTCTGCCGGTTTTTAGTGTGCAGGCGGACAGGGGGAGAAAGGTGTTCCCCTGTCCGATTGCTTCCTTTCGGGGCTTTCGTTAGATAAAAGGATGAGGATTTTGAAACAATGAGTTACTATTTAAAATAAAAAGTTGACATTTATATATGAATATGATAGGATTGATCAGGAA
>JAJQIE010000057.1 GCA_021199395.1 Lachnospiraceae bacterium
TGTCCAAGCAGCACACCCTTCATATCATCGTGCAGGATCTCGCCGAGCAGCCGGCCGGCGTTGTCATTGGACAGATGTCCTTTCAGTCCCAGAATCCGCTGCTTCAGGTAATACGGGTACCGCCCCACCTGAAGCATATTGATATCATGGTTTGATTCAAGTAAAACCGCGTCCAGCTTCTGCAGATGCTCAATGACATAATCATCATAATATCCCAGATCTGTCGCGACCGCAACACATTTTTCCCCATGGCAAAGCCGATAAGCCACCGGTTCAGCGGCGTCATGTGATACCCGAAACGGAAGTACATCCAGATCATGAATCCGAAAAGACTCATCCGGCATGACCTCATGGAACAGGGATTCGTCCACCCTGCCCAGCATACTGCCGGAAAGCATCGCCTGCTTTGTCCCCGCGGAGCAGTACACCGGCAGGCCATACCTGCGCGCCAGCACGCCCAGCCCCTGGATATGATCCGAGTGCTCATGCGTAATCAGAATCGCATCCAGCTCCTCCGGCTTCCGGTCGATCTCCTTTAAGCCTTCTATCACCTTTTTCCCGCTGATCCCCGCGTCGATCAGCACGCTGGTCTGATCTGTCCCCACAAATATACAGTTTCCGCTGCTGCCGCTGGCTATGCTGCATAAATTCATTTCTTCCGTACTCCTCATGCTTCTTCATTTTATTGTAAATCCCCATGCTCGCTGATGCGAGCACCACTACGATGTAAAAGCCGATTGCTCCGTGCTTCGCTCTCTCATAATCCGGTCGATCTGTCCGCAGATGCTCAGCGTATCCGCCCCGCTGTTGTCGAGCACGACCGGACAGCGGCTGCGAAATTCCTCCTCACTCATCTGGTTTTTCATAATCCGCCGCACTTTTTCCATAGAATATCCGCGTGATTTCATCAGACGCTCCGTCCTCATCCGCACATCTGCGTAAATATACCAGATTTCATCGCAGATCTCGTCATAATGATCCTCCAGAAGCAGCGCTGCCTCAATCACAATGAAGGGATTCGTGTCCGTGCCAGAACGGATGCGCTCAATCTCCTGCCTGATATACCGCTTAACCGCCGGATGCACAATTCCGTTTAACAAATCCAGCTTTTCCCGGTCCGCATAGACGATCCCGCCAAGGATTTCGCGGTTAATCGACCGATCCCCATTCAGGATTTCCACGCCAAAGGCTTCTACTATGTGCTCCCAGCAGGGTTCCTCAGGCCGCTGCACCAGATGTCCAATTGCGTCCGCTTCCAGAATGTACGCTCCATATTGTTTTTCCAGATAAGAAAGCACCGTGCTTTTTCCGGCGCCTACCCCTCCGGTGACGCCGATAATCCTCACACAGCCTGTGTCCTCCCGCTGTGCCATTTTCACATATCCTCCACTGTAAAATTCCCATCTCGCTGTATCCGGGATGTCACTTTGCCTCATACCAGTTTTTCCCGTCATGGATATCTACCTCCAGACGGACACGCAGCTGTGCCGCATTCTGCATCTCGCTCACCATGATCTCCCGCACCTCATCCAGCTCGTCAGCCGCCGTCTCCACCAGAAGCTCATCATGCACCTGCAGAATCAGGCGGGATTTCATATTCCGGCTGCGGAGACCTGCGTTGACGCGGTTCATCGCGATCTTAATGATATCCGCGGCTGTTCCCTGGATGGGGGCATTCATCGCGACTCGTTCACCGAAAGACCGCTGCATAAAATTAGAGGATTTCAGCTCCGGCATCGGACGCCGACGTCCGAACAGTGTCGTCACATATCCGTCCCGCTTTGCGTTTTCCACCGTCTGATCCAGAAATACTTTGAGCCCCGGATAGGTTCGATAATACTGGTCGATATATTCCTGCGCCTCTTTTCGGGAAATACTCAGGTTCTGGCTCAGTCCAAAGGAGCTGATACCATAAACAATGCCGAAATTGACCGCCTTGGCGTTGCGGCGCAGCTGCGGCGTCACATCCTCCGGCGCGACATGAAACACCTTCGCAGCGGTGGTCGTGTGGATATACTGCGCGTCCTGATATGCCTGGATCAGGTCCTCGTCCTTCGACAGATGCGCCAGTACGCGCAGCTCAATCTGTGAATAATCGGCGTCCAGAAAGACATAGCCCTCATCCGGCACAAACACCTTGCGGATCAGACGCCCCAGCTCCATACGGATCGGAATATTCTGCAGATTCGGCTCCGTGCTGCTGATCCGGCCAGTCGCCGTGATGGTCTGGTGAAATTTCCCATGAATCCGCCCATCCGCAGAGATATAATTTGCCAGCCCGTCCGCGTAGGTCGATTTCAGCTTGGTCAGCTGACGGTACTCCAGGATATCCGAGACGATCGGGTAATCCGGCGCGAGCTTATCCAGCACATCCGCAGCCGTCGAATAACCGGTCTTCGTCTTTTTTCCATGAGGAAGCTGCAGCTTCTCAAAAAGGATTACGCCAAGCTGCTTTGGCGAATTGATATTAAACGTTTCGCCCGCCTGACTGCAGATCGAAGCTTCGAGCTCAGCAATGCGGCCGGTGAGCTGTTCCCCATATTCCCTCAGCTCCTGCGCCTGCACACGGATTCCCTCACGCTCCATATCCGCAAGCGTAAAGACCAGCGGCATCTCAATCTCATCAAAAAGGCGCTTCATTCCCATAGATGTGAGCTTTTCCTCCATCGCCGGGCATGCCTTGAAAAGAATCGTGGAAAGACTGCAGGCATATCTGACAAATTCCTCCGGCTTTTCCTCATACGCTTTTTCATAGCTGTCCTTACCGAAAAGCTCTGCGCGGGAGGGAATGATCCGGGAAACATATTCCTTCGCGATATCCTGCTCGTCATAGCTGTCCTTCAGCGGATTCACCAGATAAGCGCCAATCGCGGTATCGAACAGATGGCTCTGGCACTCCATCGGGATATCCAGATAAGGCAGCTGTTCCTTTAAATGCAGAGTAACTGCGCAGGCGCTGTCCGCAACCAGCTCAGAAAGCTTTGCACACAGGTAGTCCCGTGTCAGAAATCCGCCGCATTCGACAAAAAACGCTTCCTGTGTGGAACCGCAAACGGACAGCCCTGGAAAAGAGTCCTCCTCCGCAAACAGATAAAAGGAGAAAGTCCCGCCCCGCAGCCCGGAAAACAGACGCTCCGCTTCTTCAAAATCCCGAACCACACAGGCGCTATCCTCCTCCGGCTGCGGCTCTTCCTCCGGCTGAAAACGTCCGAGCAGATTTTTAAATTCCAGTCTGCGGCAGAGGCGCAGTGCTTCTGGCGTATACAGTACGCCAAGCTTTGCATCCTCCTTCTTCAGTTCAATCGGCGCATACCGTTCTATGGTAGCGAGCAGCTTGCTCATCTGCGCCATATCATAATGCTCCTGCAGCGCTTTTCGCGCGCGGGGAGGCGTCACCTCGTCAATCCGGCCGTAAGCCTTTTCGATCGAACCAAACTGCGCGATGATCTTTGTCGCAGTCTTCTCTCCGATGCCGGGAACTCCGGGGATATTATCCGAGGCGTCCCCCATCAGCGCTTTCACATCGATAAACTCTGTCGGGGTCACCAGATAGCGCTCCTTTACCTCTTTCGCGTAGTAATCCTCAATCTCCGTACCGGTCGCTCTGGTTTTTGGAATCCGAACCTGTATGTCGTCGGTGGCAAGCTGCAGCAGGTCGCGGTCACCGGAAAGAATCGTTACAGAAAGCCCCTGCTCCTCCATCTGGCGAGAAACGGTGCCCAGGACATCATCCGCTTCATAGCCCTCCAGCTGCAGCACCGGAATCTCCATCGCTTTCAGCATCTCTTTCATCAACGGCACCTGCTCGTGCAGCTCCTGCGGCATCGGCTTACGCGTACCCTTGTACTCCCTGTACATCTGATGGCGGAAGGTCGGCGCTTTCAGATCAAACGCTACCGCCGCGTAAGAAGCCTGTTCTTCTTCAAGCACCTTCAGAATAATATTCAGAAACCCGTAAACCGCATTCGTATGCAGGCCCTCACTGTTCGTCAGATCCGGAAGTCCATAAAAAGCGCGATTTAAAATACTGTGTCCATCTACCAGTAAAATTTTTTCTCTATTCTCCGACATCCTTTTCTCCTTTTTCAGCAACTGTCTCCGTCGCTTTTCCGCTCGGGACAGCATATGATTCCGTTTCAGCCTGATCTGTCACGGCTTCCGTCTCTGAGGCAAGCTCCGATTCCAGAAGCTCCAGTTCAGACTCCCTTTCTTCTACATACATACGAAGAATCGCTCGTTCTAAAATACTGTCTCCGCTCAGCCCCTGTTTCATCCGAACCCCCGTGACAGCGCTGAAAATCAGGAGCAGCTCTGCCAGGATCAGAAGGACTGCGCGAGCCGCCTTTGATATTTTTCGCTTTAAGATCGCGCGTCTGGACATGCGGATTTCCTCCGCAAGCATTTTCTTGAAATCATACTCATGATGCGTACCGGAATCCATCGCATTCAGCGCGTTGTAAACGACAAAATAAATATCCAGCTCGTCCATGCAGTCCTCACAGGATTCCACATGATCAAGGAAAGCCTCCATATCGCGCTCCGATAATTCTTTTTTTACGAACGGCACTACCATGTGCCGGGCTTCATTGCATTTCATCGCATACCTGCTTTCTGAATCCGTTTGTCGAATCTGCATATGGAATCTGCCAGCTGAACCCGGAATTCATCGCGCTGAATCATTTCGCCAAAATTTCTTCCAGTATATAACACAATGTCCAAAAAGTAAATTAAGAAATATCGCTTCAGATTTAACTGTACGCC
>JAJQIE010000341.1 GCA_021199395.1 Lachnospiraceae bacterium
CACCGGCAATGCGGGGACTGCCGTATCCGATAAGGATACCTGTCTTTGGGCAGTCCTCCGCAGCAGCAGGCCTCGGCATGGTTCCATGCCGACCCGGAACGCCATCGGCGTGGCGGGTGCTGGCAGTGGGACCCACTGTCAGCAGGGCCGGCTGCACAGGCGCGACCGCTTGCGGGAGTGCCTGCCCTCTCTGGAGAAAGGTACGGGGTACCTTTCGGGAAGAGCGCACGAGCCCGACCGCAGGGAGGGATACCACCGCCCACAAAGCGGGTGGTGAGTAAGTGCGCCCTTCGGGATAAGAAAAGAAGGACGCCCCGGCCTCCCGGAACGCCCTCCGACTTTACTCATGCTGAAGCTGCTGTGAAAGGTATGCCTCCAGCGCCTCCAGTTCCATACTGGCAGCCGCCGGAAATGCTTTCTCTAAAACCGCGCCTTCCTGGATCAGCCGCCGTGTCCTTGCCTTCCGTTCCTTCACCCGATCCCTGGC
Source organism: Lachnospiraceae bacterium (assembly GCA_021199395.1). Taxonomy (GTDB): domain Bacteria; phylum Bacillota; class Clostridia; order Lachnospirales; family Lachnospiraceae; genus Choladousia. Next base: position 488 of record JAJQIE010000341.1, read on the forward strand.
CTGTGCTTCCTCCAGCCTGTGCCTTGCCTGCAATAGCTCCTTCTCTGTCTTTTCCATTTAAAATCCTCCTGTGGTAGCAAAAAGGCGGGCATTCAGTATCAGCCTGATACCGGACGCCCGCCCGATTGGTAGTAAAATAGTCAATTTCATTTCCGTATATGCCGTTCGCTGCATAAGCAGTATCAAAGCTGCTGCTTTTGGTATTACCTTGCTATCAAAGCCTTGTGAAATTAGTTTCAAAAGCTGTCCGCGAAGTCAAGCGCCGCCAGGATGTCCCCTTCCTCCTGCTCAGAAACCGGAGAGGATAGTGACGAGGCTTCGCCAGGCTGCTGTGCGCCCTGTAACAGCTGCACAAGCCCTGCCGCATTCAGGGGCGCACATGCCTGTAAGCTCTCCCGGATTGTCCTTTCGATTTTCATCAAAAAGGCGTCTTCCTTTTCCCTGGTCTCCAGGTACGGATCAGAATCGCACATTTCCTTACGAGTAAAATAATCGTTGACCGCCGCGACGATGGCCCTGCTGTAAGAGCGGTACTGTTTCCGGTCAAGCCGCTGTAAATACTCAAAAGCCTTTAAGTCATCCGGCTCATCCAGGTTTAACCGCAACGTCGTGGTAAAAATCCTGCTCATACACTGCCGCCTTTCCTGCGAAGCTTCTGTGAAGCCAGCAGCTCGTAGCCCTTCGCCGTTGCACAGATATCCTCAATGAGGATAACCCTGTCCTTCTCATACTCCCCGAAATTCTTCACCATGCAGCTGCCGCCTCCCATGACATACAGCCTCATCAGCTCCGGGTCATACTCATGCTCCCGAAGCCTGCGGAAAATCCCGGCGGTATATTCCCTGGCTGTATCCCGGATGGCGAAAAGATACCGCTCACTGATGTCGGCTGTTCCATGACGGATGACACGGTCAAGCACGGAGTCGTCCACGGCCACGCCAAACTGGCGCATCAAATTTTCCCGGACGGCAAGCAGGCACTGGTTCGTGCCGTACTTTTCCGTAAAGCATTTCTGCGCCTGCGGGCGGCACTCGTTGATATACATGACGTTCATGGTCCCGTTCCCAATATCGCAGAGCATGTTGACACCCTTAAATTCCCTGAGCCTGTCCGCAACCGCGGAGAAGCCCTGCGGGAAGATATCCGCGCCGGCAAACTCCACATGGTAGTCCACTCCTTTAAAGCGAAAGTCCGCGCTTTCCTTCTGGAGCAGGTATGCCTTAAAGCTGTCCTTCTGTTCACTGACCCAGGTCAGGGGAAGTCCAGCAGCGATGTGGACAGCCGCGTTAGTCAGCCTGCGGATATTCAACTCCCTGGCGATAGCGGCAAGCGTTAAAATATAATAATCGCTGTCCGTCATCTTATCCGCGATAAATTCCTTGTGGCCTTCCCCGATCAGGTAATACTTGCCCTCGTAGATCAAGAGGTTGTGCTGAAAGGTCGGCTCCTTTTCATAGACCGCCACACCGGTCGGGAAACAGCAGTGGGCGGTCTTGATATTGCCGTAGCCATGGTCGATACCGATCACAATGGGGTCAGTGGTACTCTGTGTTGTGTTGATAAAGTTCATAATGCATTCCTTTCTGCCGCTGTGCGGCAATCAAAATCTGTTTTCCGAAAGTGGTCGTGCTCATTTTGATCAGGACCACTTTGTTTGCGCCGGGTCTGCTGCCATCTTCCTGCCTGAAACTCCTGCCAGGCGTATTGCTCACTTTGGTGCGCTCCTGTCATCGCGTCACTTCCCCGGAAAGCATATGCCTCTCACAGCCGGCTGTTCATTTTTCAAGGTCCATCTTCATTGCGGGATCAGCCCCGCTTATACAGACAGCCTATCAAAATGAAGGAAAAAACACATTGAATGAGAATTGACAGGATATTGAGCAAAAATAAACCGGACGGCCAATCATCAAAGGTCATCCGGTTTATTTTCATATATACAAATTATTTCTTTTCTATAAGACGCTGTGCAATCCCGATCCCCGCCTGCGGATACAGCTCCAGGATTTCCTGCCGCTTTGTCTCAATCAGCTCCGGTTCATCCGCCCACACTGTTTCATAAATATCAAGTGCTCTCTGGAAATGCAATTTTGCTTCTGAGATTTTTGCCTGTGCCAGGCAGACACCTCCCATCGCCTCCTGCACCGCCGCGTAATCCATAGACTGCTCAGAATTACATTTTTGGATTATCATGGCCAGTCGCTTAAGGGCGGTCATTCCCCGCTCCGTTTCCTTTATTTCACATAAAAAGAAGGCATAGTTGACGTACTGCGTGATGCTGTCATGCGTACAGGTAAATCCATACTGCTCCAGTATCCACATTCCCATCTCCATGTGCTGACTGGTCAGGTCATACTGCCGGCTCTGCCGGTAAAGCCCGCCCAGGTTGGCGTGGAGATTGGCAGCCAGAAGCGCATTGTCCTCGTTAATTTCCGGCAACAGGGCAAGCGCCTCTTTTTCCAGTTTGATTGCCTTTTCTGTTTTCTTTTCACATGCGGCTTCATAATCCAGAAATAAAGCACGGTCATTTACCGCCGCGGCTGACTTATCCTCCAGCAATGGCTTCATTTCCTGGATGATCAGACGCATTCCCTGCTCGTAACTGTATTTCTCCATATACGGGAAGACATCCTCCAGAAAGCGAAGATAAAACAACAGATCATCTTTTATCGCAAGCGCTGCGATATTCTCAACCGTAGTAAACAACTGCCTGTAAGCCGGATAATCTGCTCCGTGCGCCAGACAGATTTCCTGCAGGTTCTCACAGAGTGTCCTGCAATTTGTAATTGACGGCTTTTCATCCGCAATCACAATTTCCTGAATCATGGGATGCAGAGAAGCAGCCCGCCCCGGCTTAGGTATGATCAATCCCAGCTCAATCAGATCATTCACTTCATTCAGGTCGGTCAGTGACAGCCATTCAGCCACCCTTTTCAACGGAAGTCCGGTTGCAGGGAACAGCGCCATATTTCTCATAATCTGCCGACTTTCTTCCGAAAGCAGATACAGAGAAAACAGCGTGTGAATATGGCCATAATAGGTTTCTTTCGAGGACTTTCCGTCTTTGGTGATGGAGATTTTATCGGCGTTGTCCAGCGCGATCTTATCCTCTCGCAGTTTACGCAGTAGTTCAGCGGGTTCCAGCAGTCCATGCTCCAGCAGCCTGGCGGCCAGCTCAACCGCCAGCGTATGGCTGTGAACCGTGTCAATTATCTGCTCCATCTCCGCCGTATATTGCGCAGCCTCAGAATAGTATTTTCCCATCAGCGCCAGCAGCTCGGCCCTGTCCGAAATCTCTGTCAACTCCATGGTAGTATAATTTTCCAGACGACTTCTTGTGGTAAACAGAACACGGCATCGATATTTCATGACGACCGGAAGGAAACTGTCCTTGGTCGCCGTCACGTTAAAATTATCAATGATCAGCAGCGTATCCGCCTTCAGCGTCCTCATGAAACGATGGTGCTTGCAGAAGCGTTCCTCATCACTGTCCTCCGGCAGATCATCAGCAAAATCCAGATTGGTCACATCCTGGTGCAGATCCCCGCTGTAAATAAGGTACAGAATATTGGTGTATTCTTTTTTATATTGTCTGGCGTAAGCCTTGGCCAGCTCACTCTTGCCTATCCCGGCAATTCCATAAAGGAATACCTTGCCATGCTCTGACAGCATTTCATGAAGCTGCTCAATCTCCTTCTCACGCCCGCAGAAATACCGGCAGGGCTTCGGCACATCATTTCCCATAATAAAATCAGACAGAACCGGCGAAAGCTCTCCTGCAGACAAAAGCTTCTCCGTCCGCACGTCCCTTTTTACAAACTCCCGGCTCATGCCAAAACAGAGTGCGCTTGCGATCAGGTCTGCATCGTCCCGCGGTGTGCTGCAAGGATAGCTTCTCGTCAATTCCGTCTTTTTTCTCTCGGAAATGGACTCGTCGCCAATGATCAGTTCATAGATTTTCTGTGAAGCCATCGGCCCGTCATACATATCAGGCAGAATGTTATGCCGTATATTGTCAGACAAAGCCTGCCGATGGGCCTCCTTCTGATAATACCCGGATACCCGCGGGCTCATCTTCGCCATACCGTTCATCCAGCGACAGAGCTGGCCCGGATCGAATTCATAATCTATTGACTCGTCACATTTCATAAAATCATCAAAAAGGAGATAGGCAAAATCCATCTGATTCATTTCCTTGTCATCACTGATATAAGTTTTGACAATCTTCATGACAGAAGCAAAATCACAGCGCTCCATACTGTCACTCTCC
>JAJQIE010000265.1 GCA_021199395.1 Lachnospiraceae bacterium
GCATGACGCATCGTCGCCTTTCCCTTCACGGAGCCTGCCAGATTGATCGCGCCCCCATAGAGAAGGAATTTCTCCGTCAAAGTCGTTTTGCCCGCGTCCGGGTGAGAAATAATGGCAAATGTACGTCTTTTTTTAATCTCCTCCACAATCCGCGGGCGCAAATCATTTGCCGCTGAATTGCCATCCCCTGCTCTCACGTCCGTACTGGAATTCTTTCCTGTATTACTGTCACTCATTATGGGCCCTCCAACTCTGTCTGTTCTTTCTGCAATCCGGAAATCATCTCGGAATCTCCGTCATAATCTCCAGCTGAAATCCGTCCCACATATCCGCTGAAACATTCCAGTCGCGCAGATCTGTCACGACCTTATGGTACAGCGCCTGGCCGCCGCGGACAATATCATAGGTACGGGCGTCGCTGCGGGCCTCCAGATGGCGGCCAAAGCTGCAGTTCTCGACGTCCTCCGGCCCGAAATCGTCCACATCTCCCTCCGGCCAGAAGATATAAAGCCGCGGAAAATAAGCCGCGTCAAAGGTCACATCATCCGCCGGCGTCAGGATTTTATTTTTCCTGAGTCGCTCAAGCAGGGCTTTCCCGACCTCCTCATAGCAGGTCAGCACATGCGCGTACCGGCAGACTGTCCTTGTAAAATCGGAGACACGGAACTGTCCGAGCCAGTCCTCATCCATCATCCCGTCCTCATCCTCCTTGGATATGATGATGACGATCGGGAAATTCCGGCTTTGATCCTGCAATGCGGCTTCCAGCTCCGGCAGACCTTCCTCCCGGATGATCCTCCTGCGGTTCGAGCACGGCAGGCCGTTAAAAATACCGATACTGTCCACAATTGATTTGTAATACCCCGGATAGCTGAAAAAGATACCGGCTCCCTCGCGCTCCGGGCGATCCTCCCTCTTTGCCTCCGCATAACCGTTGGACACACACAGCCAGACCTTTTGCATCGCCGCCCAAACGCCAGGCGTTTCCTTCATTGGCGGCGCGTCCTGCCGCCGAGCTTCTGCGAGGGGGCATTTCCGCGTCTCCCGGATCTCCAGGCTTGCCTCTGAATACCAGATGCGGCCGCCCACCTCCGGGTCCATATGCCGCACATGCATATTCATCCGGCATTTCTGCCAGTCAAGATTCACAGCCACATGATATGCCAGAATATCCGCATGGTAGGTCGAAGGCCGCTGCGGCATATCCTTAAAAAGCTGGCCGTATTTTTTTACGATCCAGTCGTAAATCTGGTTCACACAGGCTGAAAAAATCTCCTTTGCCGAGCCGCCCGCGCCATTTTTCATACGGCTGCCGTCCACCTCGGTACACATCTGAAAGGCCGTCTGGCGGGACAGCGGGCGCAGCTCGTAGTGCCGGGATTCCGCAAGGCTTTCCTCCCGGCCGTCATTGTAAACATCCCGCTTTCGGAAAATCGCTGTCAGCCTGCTGTCATGGAATACGCCGTCATTGAGCAGGGCGATGATCGTATTGACATTGATCGGCACACGGCGGCTGCGCTTCAGCAGCTGGTCAACCAGCACCACTCGATTCGTTTTGTAAATCTCCTTTGCGAGATTATCCACATTTTCCAGATCCTTATCCAGCAGCTCCTGCACCTCCGGGTAGAGAGACGCGTCACTCATCTTCACCCGGAAATGGCTCTTGATCATATCGCTCCAGCGGCCGGCCTTATACAGCGTATGCCCCAGATCCTCAAACAGCGTCACCATGGATTTGTCGCAGAGCTCCAGCGTCGCCAGAATGCTGTTTAAATAGCGCGAAAATGCCTGATAATTTACCCAGAGCTCCTCCCCCTTATAGCGCATATCGTGCTCAATCTCATGCCAGCCTTCAAAAAACATGGTCTTGATCTGGATCTCAAAGGTATCGTCGATGCTCATGTCCCAGGTCTCCGCGGAAATCTCCGCCTTTAAATACTCCGGCAGCCGGAACACGCCGTTTAGCTTGGTCGGCTTGAACTCATCGTCCGTGCGCTCTGAGGTCGACCACTCTACCACCTCAAAGGTCTGTTCCATAATATAACGGCAGATCTCCACATCATCATCGAAATAAAGATTGATCCGCACCCCAATCAGATCCTGGAGCCTGTGTTCCCCGCCGTAATCCTTCTGTTCAAATTTGCGCGCCATCGAAGCTGCTGTCTTAACCCTCGAAAATACACGAAAATACAGACCGCACTGTTCCATACGATCCGTAATAATCCGCTTCAGGTCGGATTCCACCACCGGGGACACCTTCACATGCTCCGAAAGCTCTTCCTTTGTAAAAACCGTCTTTTCCATTTCACTCATTCCGTAAAACACCACCTGTAATCACCAGCCGTGACAACCTCTGTCATAATACCCAAAAACCGGCGAGAAGTCAATCCATATCCATTGATTTTTCGACGCGCAGTTCCGCTCCAATTTTTCTTGATTTTCTCTCAGAGATAGAGTATGATAGGTCAGGTTGTAAAGAGCAGGTAAAGCTGCGCGGTCTTTCAATACCAGTACCTCGTTCCCAGCTCATCTGAGGACGAGGTATCCGGCAATCACACTTTGAAGGAGGATACAATGAAGCATTTGATGAACCCTTTGGATTTATCTGTGGAAGAGCTGAACCGGCTTCTCGATCTCGCGAACGACATTGAAGCCAACCCTTCCAGATATTCTCATTCCTGCGAAGGGAAAAAATTAGCGACATTATTTTATGAACCAAGTACACGAACCCGTCTCAGTTTCGAAGCAGCTATGTTGAATCTGGGAGGCAGCGTACTTGGTTTTTCTTCGGCTGATTCCAGCTCCGCCGCCAAAGGCGAGAGCGTCTCCGACACCATCCGCATCATCTCCTGCTACGCGGATATCTGTGCCATGCGCCATCCAAAAGAGGGCGCTCCGCTCGTCGCGTCCATGAAATCATCAATACCGGTCATCAATGCCGGCGACGGCGGACATCAGCATCCGACCCAGACACTGACGGATCTGCTGACGATCCGTTCCCTGAAAGGGCGGCTGGGGGACTTTACGATCGGGCTGTGCGGCGATCTGAAATTCGGGCGCACCGTCCACTCGCTCATCCAGGCGCTGGTACGCTATCCGAATATCCATTTTGTGCTGATCTCCCCGGAAGAGCTGCGTCTGCCTGATAATATCCGCGATGAGGTGCTTATAAAAAATAACCAGGACTTCCGCGAAGTGGTTCGTCTGGAGGATGCGCTTCCGGATCTGGATCTTCTCTATATGACCCGTGTCCAGAAGGAGCGCTTCTTTAACGAGGAGGACTATATCCGCATGAAGGATTTTTACATCCTGGACAAGGAAAAGATGAAGCTTGCGAAGGAGGACATGCTGGTGCTGCATCCGCTGCCGCGCGTCAATGAAATCTCCACTGAGGTAGACGACGACCCGCGCGCAGTCTATTTCAAACAGGCGCAGTACGGCGTATATGTCCGGATGGCTTTGATTCTCACACTGCTGGAGGTAGAGGTATGTTAAATGTAGGACGATTAAACGAAGGCGTTGTGCTTGACCACATTGAGGCCGGAAAGAGCATGGAGCTCTATAAATATCTGAAGCTTGACCGCATGGACTGCTGTGTCGCGATCATCAAAAATGCGCACAGCAACAAAATGGGGAAAAAAGATATCATCAAGGTCGAATGCCCGATTGACCGTCTGGATCTGAGCGTGCTCGGCTATATCGATCACCGGATCACGGTCAACATCATCCGGAATGGCGAGATCGTTGAAAAAAAGAAGGTAGAGCTTCCGGAGCGGCTGGTCAACATCATCCGGTGCAAAAACCCGCGCTGCATCACTTCCATCGAGCAGGAGCTGGATCATGTCTTTTTCCTCGCCGACCCGGAAAAGGAGGTTTACCGCTGCCTGTACTGTGAAGAAAAGTACCGGACATCCCGCAAGAAAAAATAATGTGAAATGGCGAATGTCGTTTCCTTTAATTAAATCCCACAAACTTCTGCGCAGCCTTGTATGCCCCGATGGAAACTTTCCGCCCGGTCTTTCCCGGCAGATTCATTGTCACGCCAAAGATATTGCGGCGAATCGAGCGGTACAGGGCTGCGGCCTTTTCCCGCAGATATTCCCATATGTCCGCTTTCTTTTCCAGAGCCTCATCCGTGCCGGATATGATCAGCATGATCGAGGTCACCGTCATAATATTCGTCAGGTATTTTTCCATATATTTTTTCACATTCGGACTCTTATCCGAAAAGTCCTCCGCGGCCATGACATCAATCATGATCCTGTTCACGCGGATCTGCTGGTCGATCCGCCCGATCATCACCCTCTCATTGCCCGACTGATCCTCCCGTCCGATAAAATAATGATACAGATTCACATCCATATAATAAAGACGCTTCACATAGGGAAACGGCTGGAACGCGAAGATATTATCCACATAAAAGGTATGCTTGGGCAGCTCCATGCAGCAGTCCCGCAGCATCTGTGTGCGGTAAAAAATATTGTGCATCAGAATATACTGCGCGATATGCATCTTCCGCATATCATCCCACCCGAAAATCTGATCCTGCGGAAATACATTTGTAAAGCGCATCAGTCTCTTATGACGGGCGCCCGCCTTGTCATAGACAAAATTCGCGAGCAGCAGATCCACGCCGCCCTCATCCTCCAGCTCCTGCATCCTTCTGACAATTCTGGCAAGTCCCTTTGTATTTACCCAATCGTCACTGTCCACGACCTTATAATACCGCCCGGTCGCATTGCGCAGC
>JAJQIE010000064.1 GCA_021199395.1 Lachnospiraceae bacterium
ACAACGGATGAGACAGTAATGCCGGGAGAGCTTAGCCCCAGCGATCAGGCGGCCGGGGGTGCTTGTAATGTTTTAACTCCTGCTGCTTCTCGGCAGCAGACCGGTCAGCGCCGCGAGTACGGTCGATGTGAAGGTGAGCGTACAGTACAGGCAGACGGCAGCCAGAAAAATGCTGGATATGATCAATGAATTTCGCACGGGGGACGATGCCTGGTACTGGAATTCCAGCGACACTTCGAAGATAACTCTGAAGGATCTGGATAAGCTGACGTATGATTACAATCTGGAAAAAATCGCCATGCAGCGCGCGGCGGAGCTGGTGCTTCTTTTCAGTCACTCAAGACCGGATGGCACATACTGCTATACGGCGACCGCGAATGGCGTTCAGACCTGGGGAGAAAATATTGCCATGGGTTCCTCTGTGATCTTTGATACAGCGGAAGCTTTTGAGGCATGGCAGGAGACGAATGAATCCTACAGCGGACAGGGACATCGACGGAACATGCTTTCTTCCGGATATACCAGCATCGGTATCGCGTGCGTTTATTATAACGGATGCTATTACTGGGTGCAGGAGTTTGGCTCCGATTCTGGCTCGACAGCGACGACCGCCAGAAATTCCACGAAAAAGGTGACGGTGACGCTTTCCACGTCCGTGTTTTCCAATCTGTCGGTCAGCGCGGATACCAGTAAGGTGACGTGCGGCTCATCCATAAGCGTTCCGACGGCGATAGTGACTGTGCAGGGATATTTTGGGGATTCTGTGCAGACCGAAGCGGAATGTACATGGAAAATATCATCCGGGAGCTCTTATATCACGCTTTCCGGCGACCGGATCACAGGGGATAAAACCGGAACCACCAAATTAAAAGCGTCCGTTTTGGGCAAAACGGTGACTGCGAAGGTGACGGTGACTTCGGCGAAAAACAGGACGCTGAAAAAATCATCTACATTTGAAAAACTGGGGCTGAAATATAAAGTGACGTCTATCTCCGGAAAAAGCGGCGAGGTGAAGGTTACGGGCGCTTCGAGCACGAGAGCTACGACGCTGACAATCCCGGCGACTATCAGCCTGAATGGTGTGAAGTTTAAGGTGACGACTATTTCAAAAAGTGCGTTTAGCGGCATGACGAAGCTTACCAGCGTGACGATCGGTTCAAATGTGGAATCCATCAAAAGCAAGGCGTTTTACGGCTGCAAAAAGCTGTCAAAGGTGACGATTAAAACGAAAAAGCTGACAGGCAGTACGGTCGGAAGCAATGCTTTTAAGGGAATCGCCTCAAACTGCGCGTTTTCAGTGCCGTCCTCAAAGGTCTCTGCCTATAAGAAGCTTCTGAAGGACAGAGGCGCGGGAAGCGACTTTACGGTGAGCAAATTATAGAAAGGAACAGGTAAGAACATGGATATTGAATTATTGAGAAAAGATATGGTAGCCGCTATGAAGGCAAAGGATAAGCCGCGCAAGGAGGCGATTTCGTCTCTGGTATCCGCGGTAAAGAAGGCCGCAATCGACGAGGGATGCCGTGATGATATTCCGGAGGAGCTGGTAAACCGCGTGATTTTGAAAGAGCAGAAAACCGTAAAGGAGCAGATTGATACCTGCCCGGAGGCGCGCGCGGATCTGAAAGCGGAATATCAGTTCCGCTATGATGTGATTTCCGAATACGCGCCTAAGCTTTTATCCGCAGATGAGGTAAAGGCGCTCCTGCAGGAAAAATACGCGGATGTACTGGCGACAAAAAATAAAGGCCAGATTATGAAAACCGTCATGGGCGACCTGAAGGGCAAGGCGGACGGAAAGGTGATCAACCAGGTCGTTGCGCAGCTGTGCCAGTAAGGACCGGGCTGTTTACAGTCTGCCCTGGATATGACCTGTAACGCCGGATGACGGACGATGTGCGGGAAAAAGGAAAACAGAAGCAGATACAGAATGAAAGAAGGATACCACAGTGATACAAAAGGAAAATGTATGGAACTCATATACAGAAGAACAGCTTGCGGAGCTGGAGGCTCTCTCAAAACGTTACCGCGCGTTTCTTGACGCCGGAAAAACGGAGAGGGAGTGCGTGGCAGAAACTATCCGCATTGCGCGCGCGCAGGGCTATTGCAGCCTGGAGGAGATTCAGGCTGCCGGGAGGCTTCTGCAGCCGGGCGATAAGGTATATGCGGTCGGCATGGAGAAAACGATCGCACTGTTTGTGATTGGAGAGCGTCCGCTGGAGGATGGGATGCGGATTCTTGGCGCGCATATTGATTCCCCGCGTCTTGATGTGAAACAGGATCCGCTCTATGAGGATACGGAGATGGCCTACCTGGATACCCATTATTATGGCGGCATAAAAAAATATCAGTGGGTCACTGTTCCGCTCGCAATTCATGGCGTGGTAGCGAAAAAGGATGGGACAAAGGTACAGGTGTGCGTTGGAGAGGAGGATGATGATCCGGTAGTATTTGTATCGGATCTGCTGATTCATCTGTCCGGCGAACAGCTTGAGAAAAAGGCCCGCGTCGTGATTGAGGGAGAGAATCTGGATATTCTGGTGGGCAGCCGCCCGCTGCCGGGGGAAAATAGAAAGAACAGGATGCCGGCGGCTTCCGGAAGCGCAGAAAGCGCGTCAGAGGGCAGGAAGGACGCCGTAAAGCAAAACATCCTGACGATTCTCAGGGAAAAATACGATATGGAGGAGGAGGATTTTCTCTCTGCAGAGCTGGAAATCGTTCCTGCAGATAAAGCGAGGGACTGTGGGCTTGACCGAAGCATGATCATGGCATACGGACAGGACGACCGCGTCTGCGCGTACACCTCGCTCGAAGCGCTTTTGAGCGTGCCGGCGCAGGAGTATACCTGCTGCTGTCTGCTGGTAGACAAAGAAGAGATCGGAAGCGTCGGGGCGACCGGTATGCAGTCGCGTTTCTTTGAAAATACGGTAGCAGAGCTGATGGAATGTGCGGGACAGTACAGGGAGCTTGCGTTGCGCCGCGCGCTGAGCCGCAGCCGAATGCTTTCGTCGGATGTGAGCGCCGCCTATGATCCGCTGTTTTCCGGGGTTTTCGAAAAGAAAAACAGCGCGTATTTTGGGAAAGGGCTTGTATTTAATAAATTTACCGGCTCGCGCGGAAAGAGCGGAAGTAACGATGCGAACGCGGAGTATATTGCTTCCATTCGCGCGCTGCTTGACAGGCATGGGGCTGCTTATCAGACAGCCGAGCTTGGCAAGGTAGATACAGGCGGCGGCGGAACGATTGCGTACATATCCGCACTCTATGGAATGGAGGTCATCGACAGCGGCGTCGCCGTGCTGAATATGCACGCTCCGATGGAGGTTACCAGCAAGGCGGACGTTTATGAAGCTGTGAAGGGATACCGGGCGTTTTTGCAGGAAGCATAGCAGACAGTTATAAAAGAATGAGCACGACCGCATACAGAATGGCTGCCTGCGTGATAGCTATAAGGTATTTTCTGATTTTGCCGGCTTTATTTACTTGAATTCAGGAGGATAATACAGAATATGGAAAAATCAAAAGTTTATTTTACAGACCTGCGGGCAAAGGACGGGGATAATCTGCTGGACAAGCTCCAGAGGCTGATCCGGAAAGCGGGGATTGGAGAGATTGATTTTAAGAATCAGTATGTGGCAATTAAAATGCACTTCGGGGAGCCGGGCAACCTTGCGTTCCTGCGCCCGAACTATGCGAAAGCGGTTGCGGATGTAATAAAGGATCTGGGCGGCAAGCCATTTCTGACAGACTGTAATACGCTCTATGTCGGCGGGCGCAAAAATGCGCTGGATCATATTGATTCCGCCTATGGCAACGGATTTGTCCCCTACGCGACCGGCTGCCATGTGCTGATCGCGGATGGGCTAAAGGGTACGGATGAGGCGCTGGTGCCGGTGAAAAACGGTGAGTATGTAAAAGAGGCAAAGATCGGACGCGCGGTAATGGACGCGGATATCTTTGTTTCCCTGACACATTTTAAGGGGCATGAAGCCGCAGGCTTTGGTGGAACGCTGAAGAATATCGGTATGGGCTGCGGTTCCCGCGCAGGGAAGATGGAAATGCACAGTGCCGGAAAGCCGCATGTGAAACAGGACAGATGTGTCGGCTGCGGAAAATGCACAAAGATCTGCGCGCATGGCGCCGCGGTGGTAACCGACCGGAAAGCTTCGATCGACCATACAAAATGTGTCGGCTGCGGGCGCTGCATCGGCGTCTGTCCGCAGGATGCGGTTCTTGCGGCAAGCGATGAGGCCAATGACATCCTGAACTGCAAGATCGCAGAGTATGCGCAGGCAGTGTGCGAGGGTCGTCCCTGCTTCCACATCAGCCTGGTGATCGACGTATCGCCGAACTGTGACTGCCATTCAGAGAATGACGTCGCAATAGTGCCGGATGTGGGAATGTTTGCGTCATTCGACCCGGTAGCGCTTGATGTGGCATGTGCGGACGCAGTCAACGCGCAGCCGCCGGTCGGCAACAGCATTCTCGGAGAATCGGTCGAGCATCATACGCATGAAGACCGCGACCATTTTGGCCGGGTCGCGCCGGACACGAACTGGAAATCCTCGATTGAGCACGCGGTAAAGATCGGACTTGGAAATGCGGAGTATGAGCTGGTGAAAATACTGTAGAAAAAGAAAATCGGATAAAAAACAGCCGGGACATTTTGCCCCGGCTGCTGTAAAACGGTGCGCCTGGCGGCGCACGTTTCTAACCGGTGAAAGTCCGGAATCCGC
>JAJQIE010000001.1 GCA_021199395.1 Lachnospiraceae bacterium
CTATGAGCTGTGTAAAGTCTCGCAGATCAACCGCACGACTTTTTATAAATACTATGGCAGCCCGGAGGAGCTTCTGAACGAAATCGAAGTGGATTTTCTGAAACAGCTGGACGATGAAATAAAACCTGTCAGTGCGCAGACAGAAACGTTTTCTCCGAAAAATCGCCGACAGGATCTTTTACCCACACAAAATAGCAGCGAAAAAAACGAAAACAGCGCAAACTCGCTCCTGCCGGTTCTCCATCATTTATATGAGCAGCGGGAACTGTTCTGCCTTCTGGTGCGTTCCCTTCCGGCGCAGGAATTTGCCTCACACCTGTTTTCGATTCCGAGCATCCGTGATATCTTTCAAAACGTGACGGAAGAAAGCAATTATTCAGAAACAGAAGAAAAGTACATCCGCCAGTTTATCTTTCAGGGTACCTTTGCCATGCTCTATGACTGGCTGGACAGCGAAAATCCCGATCCGGCAGAAGGGATCGCAGAGATTCTGGAAAGATTAAAAAAGAAATTATTATAAAACCTTTTTCATCTAGCATTTGGTCGTGCACCCTCCGCAGGCAGGAGTTTTCTGCTGCTCTGCCATCTGATCCATCGCCCATGTGCCAAGCTCAACCAGAATCGGAACGATACTTTTCCCGCGTTCGGTCAGGGAATATTCCACATGGGGCGGTACTTCGTTGAATTGCTTTCGGCTGATGATCCCATCTGCCTCTAATTCCCTTAATGTCTGCGAGAGCATTGTGCTTGTGATCTGCCCCAGCCGCCTTTTGATCGTGGCGTTGCGCAGAGGGGCTCCGCCTGCCAGCATGCAGACAATCGGCATCTTCCATTTTCCTCCCAGAAGTGACTGTAAATACCGCAGCGGGCATTCCATCTCCATCTCCGTTTCCATTCTCACTCCTCTTTTAGTACGTTTTATGATACTATATGTGTTTTATGATAGTACTTGTTTTTTCTTTTTTATATGCTACAATCATACTGTAAATGCGTAAATTTGTCAACAGACTACAAGGAGAAAAAGACCATGATGATTCAGGTACGATATTTTTCAAAAAGCGGAAATACGAAAAAGCTGGCCGACTGCATTGCCCGGACGGCTGGTGTGCAGGCGCAGCCCATTCGCAATGGAGCATCTGACCAGGCTGACATTCTCTTTCTTGGAGCCTCCGTGTACTGGGGCGGGATCGACAATCAGGTAAAAGAGTATATCGAACAGCTTGACCCTAAAAAGATCAGAAAAGTGGTCGTATTCTCCACTTCTGCTCTCGCGCAGAGAGCGTTTCCTGACATCCGGAAACGGCTGGAGAAGAAAAACATTTCCGTTTCTGAAGAAAACTTCTACTGCCGCGGTGAGTTCACAGCATTGCATAAGAGCCGTCCCAATTCCGAGGATCTGAAAGCTGCCGAGAAATTTACTATGGGTATTTTACACCGGAGAAACGCTTAGCTTTGCGCAGAAACCCGCCAAACCTGATACAGAAAACACGGAGGAACTGCCAATGTACAATATATTTCTAACCGGTACAAGCGGTTTTTTGGGAACGGAAGTGATTTCTGAACTCATGCAGACAACCGACGATGTTGTCTATGGTCTCGTGAGAGCCGGTTCCGTCTCAGAGGCGGTCAATACCCTTTCTGCACTCTGGTATGGACGTCCGGAGCTGACGGAGAATCTTGGGAGCCGCATCCTGCCTGTGCCGGGAGACATCACAAAAGAGAATCTTGGCCTTTCAGATGCAGATCAGAACCAGCTGATTCAAAGCACGGACTATATCATCCACACGGCTGCTGTGATCGGCATCCGTCATTCCCGAAAACAGTTCCGGGATGTCAATGTGACCGGCACAGAGCATATTCTGGAGCTTGCCAGGTGCATTCAGGCCGATCACCCGCTGAAACGCCTTTCTTACGTTTCCACCGCTTATGTGGCCGGAACCAGAATCGGCCTGATCATGGAGGATTCTCTGGAAGACGCAGGTTTTTCCAGTCTCTACGAGCAAAGTAAGTATGAGGGAGAGCGCCTTGTCATACAGGCAATGGGGCAATTCCCCGTCTCTGTTTTCCGTCCCGGTCAAATCGTTGGCGATTCCAGAACCGGACGGGTGAAGAATTTCAATACGCTCTACTACCCGCTGAAGCTGTACCTGAAACAGCAGATGCGCGTTTTCCCAATCAAAAAATCCATGCGCGTCAACATGGTGCCGGTGGATTATGTCGCAAAGTCCATCGTCCATATCACTTACGCTAAGGGCGCTGCGGGGAAAACCTTCCACCTGACTGCCCCGGCTTTGGCACAGCCGACAGTGGCCGAGCTGATCGGTGCTGTACGGGACTGGGCAGAAAAAAATCTGTCCATAAAACTGCGAAAGCCCCTGTTCATTCCTGTTCCGTTTCTGGACAAAATCGGAGCATCCAGCAACCTGTCAGAATATAAGCTTTCAGAAAAAAACATCCTGACAAACATGCTGTCCCTGGCTCCCTATTTTACAGAGAACAAAACATACGACACGACAAACACCGAACGGTTTATGGGAACCTATCAGCCTGACTGGCGGGAGTATCTGCCGAATCTTTTGGCTTATGCCACCAGCAGGAACTTTCTCGACCATAACAGCCGGACCGTGTTTGAACAGGTGCAATTCTGCCTGAACCGGAAGCATGCATCTATTTCCTATTATGATGTAACGAATGATGACATCCGGGAAAGTACTGCTACCTCTGTCAACGAAGGAATTGAGGAAACGCGCAAGGCGCTTCAGGCACTCGGCATAGGTGCCGGGAGCCGGGTCGCCGTCAGCGGGATTAACAGCGTCACTTATTTTATTCTCGACGTCGCCATCGGATTATCCGGCGCGACCAGCGTTCCGCTGTACTATACAACTCCTGCCAATGAGCTGGACGAGCTGCTGCAAAAAAGCGGCGCGCAATGGTTTTTCATCGGGGACATCCGTATTTTATCCCATATCAGCCAGATGAATTTTTCAGGAATGATGATCTCCTTTACGGAAAATGCGGCGTTCCCGGAGGACAAACGTCTGATATCCTGGGAACAATTCCTTTCTAATGAAAAAAAGGCACCGGCTTCGCCCGACGGATATTCTGGCGGAAGTACAGAAATGTCACGTGACGAGAGCAGTTCGGAGCCATCGGCAAAATCGCTGCGCGATGGGACAGCTTCTCCCGTGAAAAAGCCCAAAATCACTCCTGCTCAGGTTTCCTATCAGGATATCGCCACGCTCCGCTACACCTCCGGCACCACCGGCAATTCCAAGGAGGTGGCATTTGCGCATGGTCAGCTGCGGTGGATGGCCGAGACGATGGCCTCCCTGCTCAGCTTCAAAAGCCGCACCAAAGAGGCTGTCTATCTGTCCTTTTTGCCGCTGAGCCATGTAGTGGAGGGGATACTGGGAGCGTATACGCCCTACTATCTGGGTGCACCGGCATCTCTCTATTTCCTCAATGATTTTGACAGGCTGGCAGAAACACTGCCCAAAGTAAGACCGACAATTTTCTTCTCGATTCCCAGGTTCTACGAAAAAATCTGGGATCAGCTTGCCAAAAACAGACTGGGGAGCATCTACATTTCCAGTGAAAATGATGCCCTGAAGCGCCTTCTGCGTCCGATATTGAGAAAATCTCTCCTGAAAAAAGCCGGTCTGGACCGGTGCGACCAGCTGATTGTCGGCTCCGCCCCGGTCAGTCAGAAGCTTCTGACGGATTTCAGAGAGCTTGGAATTGAAATTCACGATGCCTACGGACTGACGGAAGCGCCGCTGATCACACTGAACCGGCTCGGCGCGAATGATATTACCACGGTTGGACCTCCGCTTCCGGATACAGGCGTGACTCTGGCGGACGACGGTGAGATTCTGGTATCAGGTCCACAGGTCGCCATCCATTATGATGGCCGCAGGGATGCCTGCTTACACACGGGAGACTTAGGGGCAATCACGCCAAACGGCCACCTGCAGATTATCGGGCGGAAAAAAGAAATCCTGATCAACGCCTACGGTAAAAACATCAATCTGCAAAAGGTAGAAACCCTTTTAAAAGATATTCCGGGCATCAGCGAGGCGATGCTGGTCGGGGAGCAAAAGCCTTATTGCGTCGCCCTGCTCTGGCCGGAGGACATTCCGTCCACCCCGGATGAAAAAGCACTGACTGCTGCTGTCCTGGCGGCAAACGAGCAGCTCTCCCACCCGGAACAGATCAAACGCTATGCCCTGATGTCCGTGCCGTTGAAAATATCAACCGGAGAGCTGACCCCCAATCTGAAGCTGCGGCGCAGCCAGATTGCCAGGCTGCATCAGCAGTCCATTGATGCTCTGTACGCACCCAAAGCCGTTGCTGCCGGAAATGTACTTTTTATAGGAGTCCTCTGATGAACAGACTGATTTATCATCTATTATCCAGCAAATATGGCGCCCGTCTTGAAATGCAGATCCTGATGCGGCAGACAGCCAAAGCCTTCCGCGGGGATGGAGATGCTTCGAAATCAGCGCTGATCAGGAAACAATCCTGCGATTGTCGGTCAATGGCATCTGCATCCAGCAGCCGGAATTCCCGTCGGGCGGAAAAATCAGGCGTTTGGAGGTGGGCAGCTTTTGCGTCCGCAAGGCTTTCTAATCAGGAGCTTCTGGGTACGTACGCGCGGTTTACTGCCGATGCAGCCAGACGGGCAGTTGACAGCGGTCAGGACATGAAACAGCTGCATCATAGG
>JAJQIE010000179.1 GCA_021199395.1 Lachnospiraceae bacterium
ATACACAGACAGTTGCTGAATTACCGGGATCAGGGAAACTCTGTGATTCTGATTTCCAGTGAACTCACAGAGATTATGAGCCTTTCTGACCGTGTGATTGTAATGTACAAAGGCAGAATTTCAGGAGAGGTAGACCCGAAAACCGTGAGCACAATGCGGGTAGGTCTTCTTATGGCTGGAATTACAGAGGCAAAGGAGGCGAATCAGTGATGGAAAGAAGGATAAATGGAATACTGAGAAGTCTTTTAAATTGTCTGATTCCCATTGGGCTGGCGTTTTTTGTCGGAGGGATTGTTATTCTGATGATTGGGGAAAATCCGATCGAGGCGTATGGCGTGCTTCTGAGAAAATCCTTCTTTACCGCTGTGGGATTTCAGAATACTCTGCACTATGCCGGCCCGATGATCCTGACCGGTCTGGCTATTGCCGTGACATTTAAGGCGAATATCTATAATATGGGAGTTGAAGGGTCACTGCTGATCGGCGCGTTTTCCGCAGGTATCGTAGGAGCGAATCTGACCGGACTTCCTTCTCCTGTGGTAAAGCTCCTCTGCTTTGCGGTAGCGATCGTCTTTGGCGTGGCTTTTGCACTGATTGCGGCTGTGCTGAAGGTAAAGTTCCGCGCTGATGAGATGGTAGTGACCATGATGATGAATTACGCATTGTCAAAGGTACTGGAATATCTGGCTACCACAGTGTTCCGGGACAGCGGCAGCGGTTATGTATGTACGCCGGTTGTCAGCGACAAGGCGATGTTTATGCGTATTTTTGGAAGATCCAGGTTGACTTTGTTTTTTTTCATAGTAATAGCTTTGCTCATTATTATGTACATAGTGATGAAAAAGTCAAAGCTCGGATATGAGATTACTGCGATGGGTCGGAATTTCGAGTTTGCGGAAGCGGTCGGCATGAATGTCGGTCGTAAAATTATTACAGTTATGGTGATTTCCGGTGCGCTTGCCGGTATAGCCGGAGCCGGATGGATGATGGAGGATCAGTACCGTTATACACTCGATTTCTCCGGAAGTCCGGGGCTTGGATGGGACGGTATGCTGATCGCGCTGATGGGCGGGCATGATCCGATTGGTATCCTGATCGCCGCGATTTTTTACGCGGGGTTAAAGACCGGCGCGGACAGCATCAATATGTATACAAATGTGCCGAAAGAGATCGTTTCACTGATTCAGGGTCTGATCGTACTGTTCCTGGCGGTGAAATTTATCAGCGAACGGTTCCGTCCGCTGAAGTTCAAGAGCAGTGCAAAGGAGGTGTAGAGTATGCAGCTGTTACAAAGTATTCTTTATGATTGTATTTATCACAGCGCTCCGATCATCCTCTGCGTGCTGGGAGGTATGTTTGCCTACAATGCGAACGTGTTGAATATCGGACTGGAAGGTATGATGCTGAATGGGGCATTTATCTCGGTGCTCACGTATTACTTTACGCAGAATATGCTGCTGACTCTGGTGCTCACAATATTGAGCACACTGGTTTACGGACTGGTGTTTTCCTTCCTTGGAGTGACGCTGAAAGGAAATGTTATCATCATTGGTCTGGCTGTCAACATGATTTCATCGGCTGTGGCGGGCTTTGTACTGGTGATTATGAATTCATCGAATATTATTTTGCAGGAGTTCGATCTGAACGCACTGAAGATCAATATTCCGATTATTCAGAGGATTCCTTTTATCGGTTCGATCGTCAGCGGACATCCTCCGATCACATATATCAGTTTTCTGATGATTTTTCTGATGTATGTATTGATGTACCACACGAAATTTGGAATCTATGTCCGTGTAGTGGGGGAGAGCGAGGAGGCTGCCAGAGCGATTGGTCTTCATATTGATTTTTACAAATATGCCGCTATCCTGATCGGAGCTGTAGGCTGCGCTCTTGGCGGGATGAACCTTTCTCTGGAGCGTCTGGGACTTTATACAAATGATATGGCTGCTGGAAGAGGTTTTATCGCTATCGCGGCTATTTACTGTGGACAGGGAAAACCGGTGCAGTCATCGATTTATGCAATCCTGTTCGGGCTTTCGCGATCGCTTGCAGTCAATCTGAGCGTGTATGCGGGGAATGCTTCCGGATTGTTTGACTGTTTCCCATACATATTGATGATAATTGTGCTTGCGGCTTCGTCCTATGTGAAGCACAAGAGTATAAAGGTGAGAGGTTTTTAAATGAAACAGACAGCGTTATTAATCGTAGATATGGTAAAGGATTTTACTGATCCGGAAGGGCTTGTCTTTTATCCTCAGAACCGGGAAATCCTGCCCCGAATCCGGAAGGTGCTTGACAGGTGCAGGGAGGAGGAATGTCTGATCGTATTTCTGCAGCATTGTAATCGAAAGAATAAGGTGGATCGGAAAATCGCCTCGATGCGTCCCAATTGTATGGAAGGGACGGACGGGATTGAGATCGACCCGATGCTTCCTGTGGATGAGAAGAAGGATTATGTCATTCGGAAACGCAGATACAGCGGATTTTTTGGAACGGATCTGGATCTGGTGCTCAGGGAAAACGGTATTGAGAATCTGATCATTGTGGGCACAAAAACAAATTGCTGTATTCGCGCCACCGTGACGGATGCGTTTTATCTCGACTATAATCCAATCGTGCTCAGCGACTGTGTCGCGACAAATTCTGAAACTGTAAATCAGGTGCATCTGGAGGATATCCGAAAATATCTGGGTCAGGTGATGGACAGTGAGGAACTGTTTGAAAAGCTGGGCGCGCGGGAGCTCTGAGCGGACAGTGGAACAATGACTCGTGACCGAAAACAGACAAAAACGATAAAAGCGGTAAAAGTGGTATAAATAGAAAAGGAGGTGATATCTATGGGATATGATGTGTTGACAAGTGGTTATGTCAGCATGGATCATATTATTAATGTGGCTTCCCCGGTTCGGGTCGGATATACGTCTCTGATCACGAACGCAGATAATACAAAAATACAATACGGAGGATGCTCTGTAAATATAGCAGTGGCTCTGAGTAAGCTCGGATTTCTGGCAATGCCGGTGCTCCGGGTGGGAGCAGATTGGGAAAGTAATGGATTTAAAAGGTTTCTGATGGAAGCCGGTGTGTCGCTGGATGCGACTACCGTGCTTGACGACGAGGCTACGTCTACCTGTTATCTGCTTCAGGATAATCATAATGACCACTATACGATTTTTTATCCAGGTTCCATGGATCGAAAATATGCTGTGCCAATACCGGATCAGTTTTTTGAAAATACAAAGCTTGGCGTGGTAACTGTAGCCAGCCGACAGGATAATCGGTATTTTGTGGATCAGTGTAAAAAGCATGGAGTTCCGATCGTATTTGGAATGAAGGATGATTTCGACGCGTTTCCTGCTGTCTTTCTGAAGGAGCTTCTTGAGGAAAGCAGTATTATTTTCATGAATGAGGTGGAGCGGGAAATCATAGAGCAGATATATGGATGTTCAACGATAAAGAGACTGTTTGAGACCGGAAAGGTACAGCTTTTGATTACGACGCTTGGTAAAGAGGGAAGCATATGTTATGAGAAAACCGCGGATGGTATAAAAGAATACCGCACGGGAATCTGTCAGGTAGATCAGGTGGTAGATGCCACTGGATCCGGAGACGCGTTTATGTCTGGATTTCTGTATGGATACCTGAATAAGAGGCCCATACAGAAATGCTGTGAGCTTGGTACGGTTCTGGCGGCGTTCGTATTACAGAAGGAGGGATGCTGCACAAATATTCCGACCGCAGCCGAGCTTGAAGAGAGGACAGAAGAGTTCCATGTAAATGGCAGATAAGAAAAACAGAATGGAGGTAAAATATGGGAACTTTATATATGGGCGCGAATGAGGGACAGATAGCAGATTATGTAATTTTCTCCGGAGATCCATGGCGTGTTGAGGTGGTTAAGAAATATCTGGATAATCCAGAAAAAATCGCGTTTCTCAGAGAATTTAATACATATACCGGTACCTACAAGGGCGTAAGGATTACGGCAAGCTCTACGGGGATGGGATCCCCGACGGCCGCCATCGCGATGGAGGAAATGTACGAGGCCGGCATGAAGGTGGCTGTGCGCATGGGGACAGTGATGGCGCTGCAGGATGGAATGCTTGGTAAATTTATTATCCCGATCGCAGCAATGCGCCGTGAATGCACCAGCGATACTTATGTGGAGAAAGCGTATCCCGCTGTGGCGGATATTGAGCTTGTGAATATCATGAATGAAACAGTGACGGATATGGGTGCGGAATATGTGAATGGCATAAGCTGTACAATGGATGGATTTTACAGTCAGATGCACGATTCCCGTTTCTCACTGGAATCGGGAAGGAATCTGAGCGGTGTGTTTGAAGAACTGAAGAAGCTGCATGTGACTGGCGTAGATATGGAATCATCCTGCATGATGACGCTAGGCCGTCTGATGGGCGTTAAAACCTGTGTTGTTACAATGACAACTGTACTGGAGAATCTGAAGGAAGTATTAAAGGGTCAGGAGCGCATTGATGCGGAGGATCTGCTCTGCCGCACGGCGCTCGAAGGGATTTACCGGTACCATAGGAAAGGAGCGAAGCTATGAGTAAGGAACTGTTATCAAAAGGATCGCAGACAATTATCGGTATGGTTCATTGTCTGCCTTTGCCGGGAACCTGTGGGTTTGACGGAAATTACAGCAAAATAATGGATCGCGCGGTGGAGGACGCCATTACGCTTGAAAAAGCCGGTGTGGATGCCCTTATCGTAGAAAATATGGGAGATACGCCATTTGCGGCATTGCTGGATAAAGCACAGATAACGGCTTTGACTGCTGCCGCGGTGAAGGTGCGGGAGGCTGTAAAGATTCCGATAGGGATAGACGCTGCTTTCAACGACTGTGAGGTATCGCTTTCGATTGCCGCAATGTGCGGCGCGAGCTTTATCCGCGTGCCGGTATTTGTAGATACCGTGCTTTTCAGCGATGGAATTATTTATCCATGCGCGCGCAAATGTATGAATTTCCGCAGAAGTATGGGGCTTGAGCATGTCAGGATCTTGGCGGATGTACAGGTAAAGCACGCGAATATGCTGAATCCGCAGATTACTGTGGAAATGAGCGCTAAGGACGCGGTAAGCAACGGAGCGGATGGAATCATTGTGACCGGAGCTGTGGTAGGTGCTGAGACGCCGATCGATATGCTGAAGCGGGTACAAAAGGTGGTAAAGGTACCGGTATTTGCGGGAAGCGGCGTAAATCGAAGCAATATTCACGATCAGCTCCAGATCGCGGACGGATGCATTATCGGATCAAGTCTGAAAAAAGATGGCATACTGACAAATCCGATTGATTATGATCTTGTAAGAGAAGTGGTTGAGGCATTGTAGTGGTGCAGCGAAACTGCTGCATGGGGATTTACTGTATATCAGTTGGAAAATTGTATCATAAACGGGCAAAAAGAACAGACAGGAGGAAAAAACTATGATGAGACCAATGAAACTGGCAGGCAGTGAGCTGATGTTTGGGGAGGGCTGTCTTGCTTACATTAAAACAATGAAATATAAAAAGGTGTCGATTGTGATTGGCGGCTTCAGTATGGTAAAGAGCGGAATGCTGGATAAGGTAAAGGACTATTTTGCGGAGACCGGGGCGGAGACTATGGTAATTTCCGGTGTGGAGCCGGATCCGCATTTTTCCACAGTCATGCGCGGAGCAGATGAGATGAAGGCATTCGAACCGGATCTGATCGTGGCGCTTGGCGGCGGTTCCGTTATGGACGCGGCGAAAACGATGTGGATTTACTATGAGCACCCGGAGTTGACAAAATTGTCAGATGTTTTTCCTCCAAACGCATTCCCTAAGCTGAGAGCAAAGGCAAAATTCTGTTGCATTCCATCGACCAGCGGAACGGCGAGCGAGGTATCCAGATCCGTTGTGATTACGGACGAGAAGGGTATCAAGCAGGGACTTGGAAATATGGAAATGATGCCGGATATTGCAATCTGTGATCCGGAGGTGACGGAATCCATGCCGCCGCATATCACCGCAGAGACCGGGATGGACGCGCTGACACATGCTCTGGAGGCGCTTGTATCAAACCGCGCGAACTATATGAGCGATATTCTGGCGAAGGCAGCGGCGAAGGATATTATAGAGAATCTGCCGAAAGCATACGAAAACGGGCATGACCGGAAGGCGAGAGAAATAATGGTAAATGCCTCGATGACAGCCGGCATGGCGTTTACAAACGTGTCCCTGGGAATTGTACATTCTATGGCACATACGTTGGGAAGCTATTTCCATATCGCTCACGGTCTGGCGGATGCGATTCTTCTGCCTTATATCATGGAGTTTAACAGTGCTGAGCCTTATGCGAAAAAAGCCTATGAGGATTTTGCGGTTTCTATTGGCAGCGATAATCTGATCGAAACGGTGAAGGAGCTGAATAACCAGGTGGGTATTCCGGAAAGTCTGAAAGCTGTGATACCGGATGAGGAAAACTATATGAGTATGCTTGATGAGATGGCTCCGGTGGCAAAGGGAGACGGCTGCACGAAAACCAATCCGATCATACCGGATCTGGATCAGTTTAAAGAACTGTTCAAAATTGCATACAGAGGCTAAAAAGTAGGAGAACAGAGCATGGAGATTATTTTATATTTGTCAAATGGATATCCGACGATAGATGCCAGCATTCAGATGGCAAAGGAATACGCGGACGCGGGATGCAGGATGATTGAGATTGATTTTCCGTCCAGAAATCCGTTTCTGGAGAGCGAAATGATTCAAAACCGGATGCAGAAAGCGCTTGAGGTCTGCGATGATTATGACGCATACATGGAGGAAATCGTGGAGGTAAAAAAGAGCCTTCCCGATGTGAGACTGTTGGTGCTCTCTTATGAGAATACAATAAGAGAGATTGGCGTGGAGAAATTTATCCGCTTCTGCCTGGAAAATGAGTTTCATGATGTCCTGCTCGTAGGGCTGACGAATAATGAGGTAAAGGAAAAAATCATTGCCGCGGGGCTGCGTGTGTCCTGTTATGTGCAGTACCAGATGTTGGAGGAGGAAATCGAGTCCGCAAAAAATTCAAACGGATTCGTTTATCTTCAGGCAAAGCCAAAGCCGGGACAGGGTTATGTGAATCCAAACTATCCGACTTTAAAGGATTGTGTGCAGGGATTGCGGGATCATGGGATCGACCGTCCGATATACTGCGGAGTCGGTGTCTACACCCCGGAGGATGTGAGAATGGTAAAAGAGGCGGGAGGAGACGCGGCTTTTATAGGGAGCACGATTTTGAAGCTGCAGGAGGATATTCCGGCGATGAAAGAGATGATTGGAAAATTTGTCGCAGAGTGCAGGTAGACAGAGTACGGGCAAATCAGGAGATAAACAGGCAGGGAGAGGTGATTTTCCTGCCTGTTTGTAGTGCGCAGATCCGGGAAAGGCGCTCCCCTATCCGATTAGTAGAAGGATTACCATAATTGCTGTGCGATAAATTTCAGCTGGTTTTTACATTTATCTACTGATTTATTTACGCTCACACGCACTCTGTCAATTACTTTTGTTTCCCCCTCCTGTAATAGCTGCATTGGTTTCGACTCGATGGAAGATATACGTCCGGATCCGAGAAAATCATCAAGCATGAATAAATGATTTTCAGGAGTATTTGTGGATAAAAGCGTTCTGTGTTTGGAAAGAATATCATAAACCTTTTTCAGATAAACTTTGGTCTGCTTATTTGGTTCATTTCTGGCGTCGGCAACAGTTGACCATCCGCAATGCGTCAATACTACCATCTGTATTTTTGGAACATTGAGGTCATTATCAGGAAGATATTTTCTGAATTCACTTTGAGGGCTGCTTAGTGTATTGATCAATAATTCAAGAGATTTAATGGATTGTTGATCTGTCCTTACCGGTATGATCAGGGCGTCTGCCGCATACAAGGAAAGCTGAGTGGCTCCTGCAAAAAATGGAGAGGTATCTATGATACATTTATCCAGATTATTTTCAGAAAGCTCTCTGTTAATTTCTGTCTGTAATGAATAAAGAATGCTTTTTAAGGCCTGTTCACGCTGTGCGGGCTGTAATCCGGACGTCTGATTAATTGCGGTAATTAATTGAGAAGGCAATAAGTATAATTCCTCAGAAGAAGGAATATAGTAGTTATTTCGTATTGAAAAATAAGGATTTGTAGCCCCAATATAGGAAGCTACTCTGCCTGTGAAAAAGAAAATACCTCTTGACAATACTACTGAAAAGCAGTACCTTATACCTCGTACAGATGAACAAAGGCTTTTCTCTTATTCAGAGTGGTGGAGATACAAAGGATCTGTGAAGCCACGGCAACCCCGGCGAAGGACGTCCGATGAAGGATGGAGCGTTCGGAAGGTGCCAACCTGAGCGAGTAAACTCGAACAATAAGGGGATTTGATGATTGAATGATTGAGTCCGCTTTATCGGCGGGCTTTTTTGTATAACAGGAAAGCTGTCCGAACTTCTCTATTATACAAAAAGTTATTCTATAAATGGTAAAAACTCCGGAGAAAAGCGCAATTACAGAGAAAGGATGAAAAAAGTGGACAGATTTTTATTTACTTCGGAATCGGTAACAGAGGGACATCCGGATAAGATGTGCGATCAGATTTCAGATGCGGTGCTGGATGCGCTGCTTGAGCAGGATCCGATGAGCCGCGTGGCGTGCGAGACTGCTACGACAACCGGGCTTGTGCTTGTCATGGGTGAGATATCCACAAAGGCCTATGTGGATATCCAGAAGATTGTGCGCGATACGGTGCGTGAAATCGGCTATACCAGAGGAAAGTATGGATTTGACGCGGACACCTGTGGTGTGATTACCGCGATTGACGAGCAGTCGCCGGATATCGCGATGGGGGTGGATAAGGCGCTGGAAGCGAAGGAAAACCGGATGAGCGATGATGAGATTGAAGCGATCGGAGCCGGGGATCAGGGTATGATGTTTGGATACGCCACAAATGAAACGGAGGAATATATGCCGTATCCAATTTCGCTGGCACATAAGCTGGCGCGCCAGCTGACAAAGATTCGCAAGGACGGTACGCTCCCTTATCTGAGACCGGATGGAAAGACACAGGTGACGGTAGAATATGATGAGAACGGCAGGCCGTTCCGGCTGGACGCGGTTGTGCTTTCGACGCAGCATGACCCGGATGTGTCACAGGAGCAGATTCATGAGGATATCAGAAAATACGTGTTTGATGTGATTCTTCCGCAGGATATGGTTGACGAAAATACAAAATTTTTTGTAAATCCGACCGGAAGATTTGTGGTCGGCGGGCCGAACGGCGACAGTGGACTGACGGGACGCAAGATTATCGTAGATACCTATGGCGGATACGCGAGACACGGCGGCGGCGCTTTCTCAGGAAAAGACTGCACAAAGGTAGACCGTTCCGCAGCATACGCGGCGCGCTATGTGGCGAAGAATATCGTAGCCGCGGGACTGGCGGACAAATGTGAGATTCAGCTTTCCTACGCGATTGGCGTGGCAAGGCCGACGTCGATTATGATAGATACCTTCGGCACCGGCAGGATTTCTGACGAAAAGCTGACAGAGATTGTCCGTGAGAATTTTGACCTGCGTCCGGCTGGCATTATCAAAATGCTGGATCTGCGCCGTCCGATTTATAAACAGACGGCGGCATACGGACATTTTGGAAGAAATGATCTGGATCTTCCATGGGAAAAGACCGACCGCGCGGAGATCCTGAAGAAGTACCTGTAAAATTCTGCGGAAAACCTGATGAGGTGAAGGATGAAAACAGTTGATTACGGATGCGGCGTAGATGCCTCAGCGGTTGTTCTGGGGTGTATGCGGATTGCACAGATGGAAAAAAAGAAACTGGCAGAGCTGATCAATATCGCTCTGGACTGTGGCGTCAATACGTTTGACCATGCGGATATTTATGGCGGCGGAAAATCAGAAGAGCTGTTTGGACAGGTACTGGCTGAGACGCCTTCCCTGAGAGAGAAGCTGTTCATTCAGTCGAAATGCGGAATTCGTTCAGAAATGTACGATTTTTCAAAGGAACATATTCTGAATTCCGTGGATGGAATTTTAAAACGTCTGAATACGGATTATCTGGATCTGCTGATTTTGCACAGGCCTGATATCCTCATGGATGCGAATGAGGTGGCGGAGGCTTTTGACCGGCTTGCGGCTCAGGGAAAGGTAAGACGGTTTGGCGTCAGCAATATGAATCCAATGCAGATTGCGCTGCTGCAAAGCGCGCAGAAGGAAAAGCTGGCAGTGAACCAGCTGCAGCTCAGTCTTGCGCACACGTTTATCCTGGATGAAGGGGTGAATGTGAATATGCCGGATACTTCCGGTATGGTGTCAAGCGGCAGCGTTCTGGATTATTGCAGGCTGAATGAAATCGGTATTCAGAGCTGGTCTTCGCTTCAATATGGGTTTTTTGAAGGAACCTTTCTTGGAAATGAAAAATACCCGGAGCTGAACAGACAGCTGGATTTACTGGCTGAGAAATATGAAGCTGCGCCTGGGGCGATCGCCATTGCCTGGATTTTGAGAATACCAGGCGTAAATCAGGCGGTTATTGGAACTACGAAAACAGATCGTGTCCGCGAGCTGGCGGAAGCGTCTGAGATAAAGCTGACAGGAAAAGAATGGTATGAGCTTTATCTGAGTGCCGGAAATCGGCTTCCGTAGCACGTGGGGAACTCTGCAAAAACGAAAAGGGATATTTTAAAGGAACAGGGCTGCTTTGCAGCCCTATACTTTATAAAAAATTTAGAAATTAATCTTTTTCTTTAGAGGAAATGTAACGTTTCATATGTTATACTTATCGAAAATAGCGTTTACCGCGCTGGGGAATTTCCGGGTGATGGAATGAAATTAAAGACAAGGCTTATCATAGCCTTTTTCATTATTATTATGGTGCCATTTCTGATGTTTGGGATTATTATGCTGGGTGTTTCCAGATATCAGGTGGTTTTGGAAAACAGCTATGGCGTATCTGTTACGCTTGACAGTATTACGGATTCTATGAAAATCATCAGCTCATCGACGCAGGAGGTTTTTGAGGAGCTTCAGGAACAGATTGCGGAGGACGCGGAGGTCTTTCTGGATAAAGAGTATCTGGAGGAGATCAATGAAGAACTTTCCGGGAGATATTCTTATCTGCTCGTGAGGAAAGATGATGAGCTTTATTATAAAGGCTCAGAGGAGGATGTATCCTCTCTGCTTGAAGAACTCCCTTCCTATCGAGAGTCGGGTGATTCTTCCGAGAGCAGTTCCTATATAGCGAATGCTCAGGTATTTGCGCGCCAGCTGGATGTAGAGTTTGAGGATAGCTCAGAGGGAAGTATTTTTATCATTTCTCCTGTTTATCGGATTATGAGGCAGACGGGGAGGCTTTTTCGGGATCTTCTGCTCGCAGTGGCGATCATACTTATTTTTACCGCGCTGATCATGGTGATCTGGATTTATACAGGCGTCAATGTTCCGCTGAAAAAGCTCAGCGAGGCGACGCATCGGATTAAGGAGAAGGATTTTGATTTTGAACTGGATGTAAAGGGAAATGACGAGATCAGCCTGCTGTGCAGAGATTTTGACGATATGAGAAGGCAGCTGAAGATGCAGGAGGAGGAGAAGGAGTCCTTCGACCGCCAGAGCAAGGAGCTGATCAGCAATATTTCGCATGACCTGAAAACACCGATTACGGCAGTGAAGGGCTATGTGGAAGGGATTATGGACGGCGTTGCGGATACGCCGGAGAAGATGGATCGCTATATCCGCACGATTTATATTAAGGCGAACGATATGGATCGCCTGATTAATGAGCTGACATTTTATTCCAAAATAGATACGAACCGCATACCTTATACCTTTAACAAGATAGATGTGGTTGAATATTTTGACGACTGCGCGGAAGAGGTCGGGCTGGAGATGCACGAGAGAGAAATCCGCTTTTCCTATATAAACAGCGTAGAACCGGGCACACTGGTCATTGCTGACGCAGAGCAGCTAAAGCGCGTTATCAATAATATTATCGGAAATTCCATAAAATATATGGACAAGCCGAAAAAAGAAGTACAGCTTCGTGTTTTTGATGCCGGAGATTTTATACAGGCAGAGATAGAGGACAATGGCAAGGGAATCGAAAACAGGGATCTTGTAAATATATTTGACCGGTTTTACCGAACCGATCTGTCGCGAAATTCCGCCCAGGGAGGAAGCGGGATTGGGCTTTCGATTGTAAAAAAGATTATAGAAGATCATGGCGGAAGAATATGGGCGACCAGCAAGGTGGGAGAGGGGACTACCATGCATTTTGTGATCCGGAAATATCAGATTCCTGATATGCAGGGTTCATCCGCAAAGTAAGGATCTGTCGCGAAAGCACTTACCCGGCTTGCATTGCCTGACGTGCGAATCGCGGATCATAAAAACCAGGCGCGGTTCACAGAATTTTGAGATTACAAAGCGCGATTTACAATAAACAGATACGGCAGGAGGTTTTTCAGATGAGCAGAATATTGATTGTAGAGGATGAGGTGGAGATTGCCGACCTGGAAAAAGACTATCTGGAGCTGTCCGGGTTTGAGGTAGAGATAGAAACTTCCGGAGACAGGGGACTGAAGCGATCGCTGGAGGAAGAGTTTGACCTGATCATACTGGATCTGATGCTGCCGGAGATCGATGGATTTGAGATTTGCCGTCAGATCAGGGAAAAGAAGAACGTGCCGATTATTATGGTATCAGCAAAGAAGGACGATATCGATAAAATACGGGGTCTTGGGCTCGGCGCGGATGATTATATGACAAAGCCCTTCAGCCCAAGTGAGCTGGTAGCGCGGGTAAAAGCTCATCTGGCGCGCTATGAGCGTCTGGTGAACAGCAATATTCAGGAGAACGATATTGTAGAGATTCGTGGGATCAAAATAGATAAGACAGCGCGCCGCGTGTGGGTCAACGGCGAAGAAAAGAATTTCACGACAAAGGAATTTGACCTGCTCACTTTTCTGGCGCAGAATCCGAACCATGTGTATACCAAGGAGGAATTGTTCCGAGAGATCTGGGACATGGAGTCCGTTGGCGATATTGCTACCGTGACGGTACACATCAAAAAAATCCGCGAGAAGATCGAAAAGCAGTCCTCCAAGCCGGAATACATCGAGACGATATGGGGGGTCGGATATAGATTTAAGATGTAGTATCATACCCTTTTGTCGCTTAAATCATAAAATAACTCAATTATTTAGTTGTGGCGTTTGATATTTTGCGGTATACTTTTATGTAACAGGGAAATCCTTCGGGACAGAGATACTTGCGAAAGGCGCGGATGTACCTGAAATACAGAAAAGGATGTGAATATCAATGAAACGAATTGGTCTGCTGACAAGCGGCGGTGACTGCCAGGCTCTGAATGCAACTATGCGCGGAGTGGTAAAAGGTCTGTCAAGCAATCTGAGCGAGCTTGAGGTTTACGGATTTATGAACGGTTATAAGGGGCTGATTTATGGGGATTACCGTCTGCTGACCTCCAGTGACTTTTCCGGTATTCTGACAAAGGGCGGTACGATTCTCGGATCATCGAGACAGCCGTTCAAGCAGATGCGCGAGCCGGGCGAGAAGGGTCTGGACAAGGTAGAGTCGATGAAGCAGAATTATTATAAGCTGCGTCTGGACTGTCTGGTGATCCTGGGCGGCAACGGTACACAGAAGACCGCGAACCTGCTGCGGGAGGAAGGGCTGAATATTATCCATCTTCCCAAGACGATTGACAACGATATCTTTGGAACGGATATGACCTTCGGATTTTACAGCGCGGTAAATGTCGCGACTGACGCGATAGACCGGATTCATACGACCGCGGCTTCTCATAACCGTGTCTTTATCGTGGAGGTTATGGGACACAAGGTAGGCTGGCTGACCTTATACGCCGGTATTGCGGGCGGCGCAGATATTATCCTGATTCCGGAGATCCCATATGATATTAAAAAGGTCGTGGCTGCGATTGACAAGAGGACACAGGCCGGAAAAGGCTTCACCGTGATTGCCGTAGCCGAGGGCGCGATTTCGAAAAAGGACGCGAAGCTGAGTAAGAAGGAATACGCGAAAAAGCTTCAGCAGAGAGGAAATGCTTCGATCGCCCATGAGCTGGCGGATGAGATCAAGGCGGCGAACGGGCCGGAGGTGCGCATTACGATTCCGGGGCATACGCAGCGAGGCGGCAGCCCATGTCCGTATGACCGTGTGCTGTCTACCCGTATCGGCCTGAAGTGCGCGGAAATGATCCTGAATGAGGAATATGGCTACATGGTCGGTATCGTTAATAATAAAATGAAGAAGGTTCCGCTTGGGGAAGTGGCAGGAAAGCTGAAAACGATCTCGCCTAAGGATGAGATGATCGCAGAGGCAAAGCTGATGGACATTTGTTTTGGAGATTGATTCAGGTATGAGTTATACGGCTTTATACCGCAAGTTCCGTCCCGCTTCGTTTGACGAGGTAAAGGGACAGGATCCGGTTGTAAAAACATTAAGAAATCAGATCAGAGCAGATAGGCTGGGACATGCCTATCTGTTTTGTGGAACAAGGGGTACCGGTAAAACCTCCGTGGCGAAGATATTTGCGAAAGCGGTAAACTGTGAGCACCCCGCAGACGGCAATCCCTGCAATGAGTGTGCGTCCTGCCGGTCGATTGCGGCAGGCACCTCCATGAATGTGATTGAGATCGACGCCGCTTCCAACAACGGTGTGGACAACATCCGGGAGATTCGGGAGGAGGTCGCGTATTCGCCGACAGAAGGCCGGTACAAGGTATATATCATAGACGAGGTTCACATGCTTTCCACCGGCGCGTTTAACGCGCTTCTGAAAACGCTGGAGGAGCCTCCTTCTTATGTGATTTTCATACTGGCGACGACGGAGGCGCACAAGATTCCGGTCACGATTCTGTCCCGCTGCCAGCGGTACGATTTTCGCAGGATCGGGCAGGAGACGATTCTGTCCCGGCTGCGGGAGCTGACGGATGAGGAGCAGATCGAAGCGGAGGAAAAAGCTCTGCGCTATATCGCCAGAAAAAGCGACGGAGCGCTGCGCGACGCCCTGAGCCTTCTGGATCAGTGTATTGCCTTTTATCTGGGGGAAAAGCTGACCTATGACCGTGTACTGGAGGTGCTTGGCGCGGTAGATACAGATGTATTCAGCGATCTGCTGCGCAAGCTTCTGCGCGGGGAGCTGACGGAAGCGATACGGACGCTGGATCATCTGATCATGCAGGGGCGCGATCTGACACAATTTGTAAATGACTTTACCTGGTATCTTCGAAATCTGATGCTGATGAAAGCGTCCGATGATATGGAGGAGATGCTGGACGTTTCCGGCGAGAATCTGAAGCAGCTGCGCGAGGAGGCGGCGATGATCCGCAGCGATACGCTGATGCGCTATATCCGCATCCTGTCTGAATTGTCGAATTCCATCCGCTACGCGACCAACAAACGCGTGCAGCTGGAGATGGCGCTGATCCGGCTGTGTAAGCCGGAGACGCAAAGCGATGAGCTGTCTGTGCTGGAGCGTGTCCGGAAGCTGGAGCGTGTACTGTCAGACCGGGAGGCGTTTTTTAGCACGCCGATACAGGCTGCAGGTGCGCCGGGACGATGGGATGCTTCCATGACGGCTGGGCAGGCCGCGACAGGCGCGGAGCTGGCCGGAGGACAGGGGATGCCGGGCGCATCCGATGCGGCGCAGGCCGGCTTGGCGATGTCCGGCGGGTATCCGTCCGGTGCGCCGGAGACGACGGACGACGTCCTTTTGCCCAGAGCGGTACCGGAGGATCTGAAAAAAATCTGCGGGATGTGGAAGCAGATCATCAATGGGCTTCCTACGGGTGGATTCCGCACGACGCTTGCCTCGGCTGTGCCGAAATATAATACCTCTGATCCAGAAGATAATAAATTATATGTTGTGTTTTCCGATTATCTTGCCGAGCGCTATATGAACAGGGCAAGCTGGAAGGAGGAGCTGGAGCAGTTGATCTCAGACCAGACCGGAAAAAAGACCGAAGTAAGGTTCGTGCTGGAAGGAGACGAGGGTATCCAGCGGGGGACTCTGGTGAAGATAGAGGCCGATCAGGTGGATAAGCTGGTGCATGAGAGAGTCAACATAGACATCGATATCGTGTCAGACGAGGACTCTAAAACAGCTTTTTAGAAATAGCCTCCGCAGTCTGGCTCCGTGCTTCCGCATACTTCTTTGGCTCTTTCTGGCAGAAACCATAAAACAGGCACTCGATTAAAAACATCTGTCCCATTTTCGCTGGAATGGAACCGCCCTGCAGGACATGGAATATGACCTTGAGGATTACTTTGCACAGGTGCAGCAGTAAAGACAGAACGGATTATGGACCTTTCTCGTAGCTGTGAGGGTACGGAACGGCTACTGAGGATACAGAAAATCAGGCTTGCGAATGAGAGGATCAGGAGATGGCAGTAAAGGTATGGTTAAATCTGGACCCGGAAAAGGTAGACGTATCGGTTTTGGATGAGGGACTGAAGAGAATCGGCTGCAGCCTGCTGGCTGAGGCGGTTGAAGGAAGCGACAGCGTGCTTGCGCACGCGCTGGATGCGGATATCGTGATAAGCATTATGGAGCGTTGGGATTCCGCAATGCTTAAACAGGTGGCGGGCAAAGTAAAATTCATCCAGAAATACGGAGCCGGGGTGGATAATATTGATCTGAAAGCGGCAGGCGAAAACGGAATTCCCGTGGCAAATGTTCCGGGAGGCAATTCCGCTGCTGTGGCTGAGGTTGCGCTGCTGCATATCCTGAATTGCGGAAGACTGTTTTATCCCTGTGTAGCGGGTGTAAAGAAAAAATGCTGGCCATCTACGATTACAGGCAGGGAGCTTGATAAAAAAACAGTAGGGCTGATGGGCTATGGAAACATTGCCCGTCAGCTGGCACGGATGCTATCGGGATTTGAGGTTCGGATTCTCGCCTATGACCCGTTTGTCACACAACCGGCAGACGGGCAGAACGTCACATTTGTCAGGACTGTGGAGGAGCTGTTTCGGGAGAGCAATATTGTATCACTGCATATTCCGTGCAATGATGAGACGAGAAACAGCATCGGAAAAGACCTGTTTGATGTGATGAGCGAGGGCTCCGTCCTTGTCAATACCTGCAGAGGCGGCGTGATCGTAGAGGAGGATCTGGTATCCGCTCTGCGGTCAGGTAAGCTGTCGGCTGTTGGTCTGGACGTTCTCGCGGAAGAGCCTCCGCGCGCGGACAATCCGCTGCTTAGCATGGACAATGTGTTTATCACATCGCACATGGGGGCCGCGTCCTATGAGTCGGAAGAGCGTTCACAGCGTATTATGGCGGAAGCAATCAATGAGTTTCTTCATGGCAGGCTGCCGGCAGGCGTGAGAAACCGGGAATTTTTATGTGGCTAAACAGACAAGGGGGCTTTATGAGTATTGAAAAATACAGAGGAATTATTCCTGCGTTTTATGCGTGTTATGATGAGGATGGTTCTGTGAGCGGCGAGCGAACAGAACAGCTTGCTGAACACCTGATCAGCAAAGGCGTAAAAGGGCTCTATGTAGGTGGTTCTTCAGGAGAATGCATTTATCAGAGCGTAGAGGATCGAAAGAAGATCCTCGAACATGTAATGAAGATTGCCAGAGGGCGGGTCACGGGGATCGCCCATGTGGCCTGCAATAATACCGCGGACAGCCGCGAGCTGGCCGCCCATGTCCAGAGTCAGGGCGTAGACGCGATTGCGGCGATTCCGCCAATTTATTTTCATCTTCCGGATCACGCCATTGCGCAGTATTGGAATGATATATCCGACGCCGCTCCGGATACGGACTTTGTGATTTATAATATTCCTCAGCTCGCGGGAGTGGGGCTGACTCTTCCGCTGCTGAGGGAGATGCTGAAAAATCCGCGGGTCAGGGCGGTAAAAAACAGCTCCATGCCGGTTCAGGATATTCTGATGTTCAAGCAGGAGGGCGGAGAGGACTTTACCGTTTTCAACGGTCCGGATGAGCAGCTGGTGGCCGGGCTTGCGATAGGAGCAGACGGAGGGATCGGCGGTACCTATGCGGTCATGCCGGAGCTCTTTCTGCGGATCATGGAGCTGATGCGCAAAGGAGAGGTCGAGACGGCCAGGGAGAGCCAGTACGCGGTGGATTCCATTATTTTCGAGATGGGCTCCTGCAGGGG
>JAJQIE010000254.1 GCA_021199395.1 Lachnospiraceae bacterium
GCAGCGCTTTATCCTCCGGTATGCTTTTCATAGCGATCAGAGTATGCTCCCCGGTCGAGTACGCATGGTGGGGATTGTTCTGCCGCTGTTCCATAATCCGGTCAAATTCCGGCATAACCACAGCCGTAATCCCACACTCATATGCCAGCCGGAACCAGTGCGGCCTCGGAGAAACAAGCAGCTTCACCAGCTCCGCCTGGATCCGCTCCGCACTCACCTTTTTGAGCGTATAGGCCAGCTCATGAATCGACCCCCGCACACCGTCTGTCACATGAAAGCCGAGCTGCGCGGCAAACCGCACCGCACGCAGCATCCGCAGCGCGTCCTCCCCAAACCGCTCCTCCGGATTGCCTACGCAGCGGATAATACCCTCACGCAAATCCTTCAGCCCTCCAAAGAGATCCACAAGGCCGCGCTCGTGCGAGTAGGCCATCGCGTTGATTGTAAAGTCCCGTCGCTTCAGATCCTCTTCCAGACTGGAAGTAAATGTAACCTGGTTCGGATGGCGCCCATCCTCATAATCGCCGTCAATCCGATAGGTCGTGACCTCAAAGCTTTCACGACCCTCCATGACCGTCACCGTACCATGCCTGATACCGGTATCAATGGTGCGTGGAAACAGCCGTTTCACCTGCATGGGAGAAGCAGAAGTCGTAATATCCCAGTCTTCAGGTCTGCGTCCCAGCAGAGAATCTCTCACGCATCCGCCCACTACGTATGCCTCATAACCGTTTTCATGTAATACCTGAAGAATCCTCTCCACTTTTGGTGGAATCTCAAAATTAGCCATGCTGCCTCACTTTCCTGTCAATGAAACTATTTGTATCATAATAGCACAGACGTCTTTTTCTGAAAAGAAAAAAGTGAAAAAACTGTGATTTCATGTAAAATCCGCGCAAACCTTGTTTACATTAAAATTTTTCAATGCTATAGTAGCAAAAATGCAAAAAACATGGCAATCAGCTTTTACATGGAGTGATGCTCGCATCAGTGAGCATGGGGATTTATC
This sequence comes from Lachnospiraceae bacterium, assembly GCA_021199395.1. GTDB lineage: Bacteria > Bacillota > Clostridia > Lachnospirales > Lachnospiraceae > Choladousia. Next base: position 1,010 of record JAJQIE010000254.1, read on the forward strand.
AAAAAAGTGTTTATCAAATGAAAAGGGGATTATTTAATATGAAAAGAAAATATATCATTTTATGTATGGGATTAACCGTGGCTCTGGCGCTTACCGGCTGCGGCAGCAGTGACAGCAGCAGTAACAGCAGCAACGAAACAGACGCGGCGGTTTCGGATACCGCCACAGAATCCGCTCCCTCCGAAGATACCGGCGACAGTGCTTCCTCCGATATCTCTGAAGATAACGACAGTGCTTCCTCCGATATCTCTGAAGATGACGACAGCTCTTCTTCCGATACCTCTGAAGATGGCGACAGTTCTTCCTCCGATATCTCTGAGGATGACGCCAGCGCTTCCTCCGATACCTCTGAGAGCGACGACAGCGCTTCCTCCGATTCGGACGAGGAAGCCGCAAGCTCGCTCGCGCCCATTACACCATCCGACTATCTGGCGGAAAATGCCGGTGATTATGTTACCGCAGGCAGCCTGGAAGGTCTGGAGGCCACTCAGTACACCTATGAGATAACAGATGAGACCGTACAGGAAGAAATCGAAGCCGATCTGTCCATGATGAGTGAGGAAACCGATGTGGATCGCGCCGCACAATCAGGTGATGTGATTTATGTCGACCTTACAAGTACCGTGGAAGGCACAGAGGAGACTTATACCGAAAATACCTATTTCTATCTCGGCGACGCGGAATATGGCGAAGAATTTGACGAGGCTCTGATCGGCGCATCCTCCGGAGAAAGCCTGACCTTCAGTATTACCTTTGACGAGGACGCCGCCGACTATTCTCTGATCGACGAAGCATGGGCAGGGCAGACTGTTCAGTTCGAGGCGGAGATTGAAGCTGTCTGCGAAATCACTGAGGCGGAGTACAATGACGATTTTGTCGCGGAGAATACCGATTATGCCACTACAGAGGAATACGAGGCCGCACTGAAAGAAGCTCTGGAAGCCGAATACGAGGAGCTCAGCTATATGGATGTATTGGAGGCTCTGCTGGAAGCCGCGCTGGAAAGCTGTGAATTTTCCGAAATCCCGGAAGATCTGTACGAATCCTGCCGCGAGGAGACCCTGAACAGCTACGGGGCTTTTCTGGGCACGACAGATGAGGAGGAAATCCTCGCTGAATTTGATATGACAGAGGAAGATCTGGAGCTGGAGGTGCAGGAGCTGGCGGAGCGTCGTTTGCTGATCAGCTATATCTGCGAAGAAAATGACGTTGAAATCACCGAGGAGGACTATGTCTCCTACGTGGAAGAATACGCCGAATATTACGGCTATGAAACAGCCTCCGATTTTGAAGATGATATGGAACGCTCCTATCTCGTCTGGAGCCTGTATGAGTCCGCAGCCGCACAGATTCTGTACAGCTCAGCTGATATCACCACTGAAGCCTATAGTGAGAACATCTTAACTGATGAGGAAATCGAAGAGCTGGAGGAAATGGAGGAAGAAACCGCGGACGAGGCCGAAGCGGAAAGCCAGACAGAAGTGCCGGAGGAGGTTGTTGAGGAGTCTGAAATGGATACGGCATCCGTCTTTTGAGAATTGCTGCGTGATGGCTTATCCCGTCCGGAGAACGGTTACAGGTCACACCTTGACCAGATTTACGCTATTTCTGCCTCTACAGGTGTGACCTGCAACGGCATCCGGCCATTTAAAATCGCTTCGCGATGGGCCGGATGCCCGAACGCTCTATGTCTTCGCCCATGCCACGCAGCGAGTGCGTGGCATGGGTGTGAGCAATAACGGAGAACGAACATTTACAAGTTTTTTCCGGCATTTATCTTGACAGCTTTACATATTGTGCTATAATGTTTTTGCTAAAGGATTGACAGGATCAGATTTCACTAACTATTATAGATTATGAAATGCACTCCCTTGTAGTCTATAATGGTTAGTGGAATTTTTTTCCGGTTAAATGTTAAAAGCAATATAGTTTAGGAGGTACCAAAATGAATAAGGGTACAGTAAAATGGTTCAACGCAGAAAAAGGTTATGGCTTTATTACAGGGGAGAATGGATCCGATGTATTCGTACATTTTTCTGCAATCCAGGGCGAAGGGTTCAAGACCCTTGAGGAAGGACAGGCAGTTTCTTATGATTTGACAGAAGGCGCTCGCGGAATGCAGGCTGCTAACGTAGTGAAGCTTTAAGAATATGTATGCCAGAAACAGGCGCTGTCGAAAAGACAGCGCCTGTTTTTCCGTTTTTATGCAATGTGCTCGCTGAGCAGATCCTGCAGCGCAGTCGCGCTGCTGCTGTGGCAGCGAAGCACCGGAATCCTGTTGCGCTTCGCCTCCTGAAGCGTACTTCTTACCATTTTATGAGATACTGTGTTTACAAACAGAATAAACAGATCCGGATTACCCAGCTTCTTTCGGAGCGCGCCATTTTCTTTCGCGAAAACTTTCGCCTTGCAGCCATAGTCTCTGCAAATTCCTTCATACTGACATACCATACCTTCATTGCCGCCTATGATCACAACACTCATTTTATCCTCCTTTAGTTAGAAAACGCTAACCGTATTGCAAACTCCACCCCGGCTCTGACACCCTGCTCTGGTTCTCCCATTCGTACGCCATTCGATCCAGCTCTCATCCGGTTCAGGGCAGAACGCCGCATCCTGTAATCAGATATGGGTTAGCCTTTTCTAACTACTATAACAGCAGCCATGGAATTTGTCAAGAATATTTAAGCAATGACAGCAGCCGCTCTCATATTCCGATTGAAACAGATAAACTGCCCCGCAGCCAAGCTGCGGGGAAATTCCCGTCAGTTTCAATTTTCAGTCCGTCCAATTCATCTGCGGACATTCGATTTCCTGCGCGTTACTGGTTTTATCTGCCCCTCATCGCCGACACAATAGAACGGATGACTGCAAAGGCCACACCTGCCACCGGCCAGATGCCCCATGAGATATGCCAGTTCATGCAGACAAAGCTGACTCCCAGGTAGACAGCGGTAATAATTCCCCAATAAGCCCCATCAAAAACCTCCAGGCGTTTATTTTCCCGCTTCTTCTCCTGCGTATAGTCTCCCTGCTGCAGAAGGCGGTCATACCCGCCCTTGCGAACTGCTGCCTGAACAATCAAATATACCCCAAGTGCGACCAGTACCAGTAAAAGTCCACACAGGTATATGAGAATGCTGTCCGAGGCATCAGCCGCACCGGCAATCACAACCGGCACACAGGAAATCACGCACAAGGCTGCGCCAAAGGCAATCCCCTTGTAGAATACCGGCCGAAACTCGTTTTCTTCTTTTTCTACAATTCCAGCCACTCCATAGGAAAGCCGGAATTCTTCTTTTTCCAGATATTCATACTCATTCAGGCGCAGGCCATTTAAGATAAACAGAATTACCGCCACCGCCACGATTGCAAGCAGCACACCGGCTCCCACGCCGCCAGCAGCATCTTCTGTCGGAAATACCAGTCCAGCCTCTGACATGCCGACAAATAGTAATAAAGGAACCGGAGACAGAATGCACAGACCCACGCCCAGCGCAATCCGTCTGGCGCCGTCTCTGATTGCTGACAGATATTCCGTCGCCGTTTCTAAAGATATCTCACGCACATCCTCCGGATGGTACACATCCGCAACAACCGCTCCCGGCAGCTCCTCCATCTCATCCTTCAGCAGGTAATCTGTGCTTATTCCATAAATTCTGGAAATCTCCAGTAT
>JAJQIE010000258.1 GCA_021199395.1 Lachnospiraceae bacterium
ACGTAAGCCGTGCGCGATCCTGCTCCTGAAGCTGGATCGGACACGCTATCCTCATCTCTGGAATCGACCGAGACGCAAGCCGCGGGCGAACCTGCAACTGAACCTGTGACTGAACCGCAATCCTCCGATGAATCCGCATCAGGCATAAGCTCTGTTGCGGGGGGGCAGGACGAGGAAGCGCCCTGCGCTCATGGCAATATCGCGGAGGACTGTGTCCTCTGTGATCTGGAGTCCCTGATCGACGCGCTGCCGACGCTGGCCGAGATCGCTGCGATGGACACGGATGAGCAGAACGAGGTCTATGCGCAGGCGTCCGACCTCTGCGACATCTACTACGATGATCTGACTGATGAAGAACAGGGGCAGGTGTCGAACATTGATGTGCTGTGGGAGATACTGGACTATTTCAGCAGCGGTATCATGCTGGCAGCGGATGAAGAACACGATCACAGCTATGAAAACGGCTTCTGTTCGATATGCGGCACGTATCAGCCCGCGGTCTATGACAGTGCGGGCGACGTGTATGAAATATCAAACGCGGGGCAGCTGTTCTGGTTTGCGGCGCTTGTGAACGGAACGACCACCATCAAAGTGAACGAGAATGAAGTTGCGCTGGAGAACATCAGCGCGGCAGATGCAGATGCGAACGGAAGGCTGGCTACGAATATCGAAATCCCAGACGGCTATACATGGACGCCAATCGGGAACTACGATATGGATAAATACGAGGGCAGCAAATATGACGGCACCTTTGACGGGCAGAACCACTCCATTTCAGGACTGTACATAAACACCTCAGCAGCAGACTGTCCTCAGGGCCTGTTCGGGTATATCGAAAACGGCGGCACGGTGCAGAATGTCACTGTTGTGGGAACCGTCACAGGCTCATATGCCGGCGGCGTGGCAGGGTATAATGACGGCACGGTCACCGACTGCACAGGCAATGTGACAGTCAGCGGAAGCACTTTTGTGGGCGGCGTAGTCGGCGTAAACAACGGCACGATGAGCGGCTGCTCTAACACTGCCGCCATAACCGGAACCGGCACCGGCAGCACTGTCGGCGGCGCGGTTGGTCAGAATAGCGGCAAAATGTCCGACTGCACAAACAGCGGAACTGTCTCCGGCAGCTACTCGGTCGGCGGCATAGTCGGCAATAATGATACCAATTCGGTTTCCGGATGCGCAAACAGCGGAACCGTGACATGCACTTCAACGTCCAATAATGCCTCGGCGGGCGGCGTGATCGGTTATAATTACGGCGGCACAATTACCAGCTGCACGAATGATGCAGGCGTGTCCGGCGGTCAATACACCGGCGGCATGGTCGGACGTAATTATTACGGCACGGTCAGCGGCTGCACCAACAGCGCCGACGTGACCGGCAGCAGCAGTGATTACGTCGGCGGCGTGGTCGGCCTGAATTATACCAGCACGGTGAGAGACAGCTCCAACCTTGGCAACGTGACTGGCGGCACCGGCAGTGGCAGTTATGCCGGCGGCGTGGTCGGACGTAATTATTACGACATTGGCTCTGGCAGCAGCACGGTGACAGGCTGCTATAATGTCGGCACGGTGACAGGCACCAGCGCCGGTCTGGTGGCCGGTTATAACTGCAGTGCGATCTCCAACTGCTGCTATCTGGGAGATACTGAGAGTATCAGTATCGGCAGTAATGATAACGGAAATGTCAGCAGCCTTATTTACGCAGGCACAGCCGACTTCGCCTCCGGCAAAGTAGCCTGGCTGCTCAACGGCAAAAGTTCTAACGATGAAGACATTATATGGTACCAGAACCTCGACAACGGCGAGACGGCAGACGCATACCCTGTGACGGACAGTACACACGGGACGGTATATTGCGGAACAAACTGCGCCGGTAATACCGTTTACAGCAATATGAAGCTCTCAGCGGCAAATCACCAGTATGACGACTGTGGTTTCTGCAGGTACTGCGGCGCGTATGAACCGGCGGACACAGACAGCGACGGAGTATACCAGATTGAAAATGCGGGCAATCTCTACTGGTTTGCAGCGCTGGTGATGGGCGACACAAGCCAGGAGAATATTACAGAAAAAGTTCCGAACGCAAATGCGGTACTGCTGTGTGACATCGACCTGAATGTGACGACAGACACCCACACAAATACTTTATGGACGCCCATCGGAGATTATTACACAAGCCAGTATTCCGGCACCTTTGACGGCAGCGGCTATACTGTATCCGGCCTGTACATCCATAATACTTCCGGCTACTATCAGGGGCTGTTCGGATATGTCAATGGCGGTACAGTGAAAAATGTCACTGTGGACGGCAATGTCACCGGCGCATACAGCGTCGGCGGTATTGTCGGCCAGGTTACGAACGGCGGTACGATCACAGGATGTGTCAACCACGCCGATGTCACCGCCATAGGCAACAGAGTGGGCGGCATCGTCGGATATTCTGACGGAACGATCAGCAACTGCGCGAATACCGGCGCGCTCTCCGGCGGCGATGCCTATGGTTATGTCGGCGGCATCGCAGGCTCGCTGAACACCACGAACGGAGGCGCTTCCAGCTGCTACAGCGTGGGAACAGTCAGCGGCGACGGCACTTATATTGGCGGCATCGCCGGATACTTAGGTGAAAATGCAACGATGGATAACTGCTATTATCTGGACACTGTAGCGAGCGCAGCCATCGGTTCTGTAAAAGGCTCCACGACGTACACCGAAGCCAAGACTTCCGCTGCGTTCGCCTCCGGCGAGGTAGCCTGGCTGCTGCAGAGCGGGCAAAGCTCTCAGATTACGCTTATCTGGGGTCAGGATCTGACCGGGAATACGATTGACACGGACGATGATTCGTATCCTGTTCTTAACAGAACGAATGACGAATATACCCTGAGAGTCGTGCAAATCAGCTTTTATTATCTGTTAAACACTACAGCAGATAGCGTCCCGTTTGCATATGGCTATACAAACTACGCCAAGGCGCTTGCCGACTATCCGTCGGAAACCGGTGCGACGTATACCTACTATACGTATAACGGTGAAAGCTATACAAAGCATTCAACCAGTAGATCATTCGGGGACGATGAAAAAGTCTATGTGGAAGCAACATACACCATCAGCCAGACTCTCAGCGACAACGTATACAGCGACAACGACACAGACAGCGCATCCCGCGGCAGCAGCTACAGCGCCACGCTGACGGTTTCCGACGGCTACAGCATGAGCGTCACCGTCACCATGGGCGGCGAAGACATCACAGGCACTGCCTGCCCGGACGGCAGTACGGTGAATATCGGAAGTGTAACAGGCGCGGTCACGATTACTGCTGTTGCCACAGCAATTGATTACACGGTGTCATATGACGCGAACGGCGGCACAGGCACGATGGCTGACAGCACGTTCTCCGGCAGCGGCTCAGTCACTCTCGAAAACGGTTTTACCTGTACCGGCCATACATTCTCCGGCTGGAACACGGCGGCTGACGGCAGCGGGACAGATTATGAGACAGGAGCCTCCCTCCGCGCATCTGATTTTTCTGGCAGAACGTCCCTGACGCTCTATGCGCAGTGGACGACAGACACTTATACAGTGACCTGTGCGCTGACATACGTGACCACTGACAATACGGCCACCAGCGCAGTATACGGCAGTGAATACAGCTCTGCACTGACGGCAGACACCGGCTATACGATCAAAAACGTCACGGTAAGGATGGGCGGCGCGGACGTCTCCGATACCGTCTACTCCGACGGCGTCATCCGGATTTCCGACGTTACAGGCGACATCGTTATCACCGCCGACGCAGTCAAAAGTACAACAGCCGTCACAGGCGTCAGGCTGAACAATAGCAGTATCTCTCTGGCGGAGGGCGCAAGCGTGACTCTCACCGCGACGATAAGCCCCTCCGACGCGACAGAGCAGACTGTCACATGGAGCAGCAGTGATAAAACCATCGCCACAGTGGATGCAAACGGCAGGGTGACCGCCGTCTCATCCGGTACGGCAACGATTACGGCCACCACACTGGACGGAGGCTATACAGCCGTATGCTCAGTTACTGTGACGGCTCCGGACGCGAAAACGGAGACCGGCAAAACGGCAGTGACTGTCACGGCGGACGACGTGACCAGGGCTTACGGCAGCGCCAACCCTTCCTTTACATTTACAATCACGGAGGGTACGCTTGCGGACGGAGACACAGAGGACGACCTTGGCGTGACGCTGTCCACGACGGCTACGAAGGATTCCGCGGCGGGAACCTACGCGATCACAGGTACCTCAGACAGCGCAAAGTACGATGTGACAGTCGTAGAAGGGACGCTGACGGTTGTAAATCTGACAGAGCTGCCGGAGCAGGACTTCCCGGATGCGGACGCGGCGCACATGGTCGTCATGCAGGAGGGTCTGACCGAGGTGCCGGAGACGCTCAGGGGCAACCCGGAGCTGAATACTGTAGAGAAGATTGAGGCCATGCTCAAAACGATTGTCACGCAGCAGGACGGCTACACAGAAGAAAATTCGGCTGTCTATGAGGTCGCGCTGATGATCAGCTTCGACGGAGGGCTGACATGGGAGAAAGCTACGGAAGAAAACTTCCCTTCAAACGGCCTGAAGGTACTCCTGACGTACCCGGATGGGACGGGAAAGGACACCCATGATTTTGTCGTGACCCATATGTTTACATCCGATGCGTTCGGCAAGACGCCGGGCGATACGGAAACTCCGACTGTCGCAAAAACCGACAACGGCATCCAGGTGACCGTCACCGGTCTTTCGCCGATCGCGATCGCGTGGGAGGAACTGGAAACAGAGACAGCGGCTGAGACGGAAACGGGGACAACGACAAAAACCGATACCGGACCGGAAGCAGAGACAGCTCCAGACGCGGAGACGGCGGCAACGACAAAGGCAGAGACAGCTACAGAAACAGAGACGGCAGCACCGACGGAGGCAGAAACAACTACAGAAACGGAAACGGCGGCAACGACGGAGGCAGAAACAACTGCAGAAACGGAAACGGTGGCCGAGACGGCAGCAACGACGGAAACGGCGGTCGGGACAGAAATAGAAACGGAAACGGAAATAAGCACGGCGGCGGCTACCGGAGATACGTCCGATCTGCTGATGTGGTTTCTGATACTGTGTATCTCTGCAGGCGCACTTGTTTTTGCGGCGGCCTTTTATGAGATGAATAAACGCAAGGCCTGAAGCAACCTCCTTCAAGCATAAAAGTCACATTTTTTACCAAAAGAAATGCATGGGAAGGAATATTCTCTTCCTCCCCATGCATTGTATTTTATAACAGTAGTTTCGTACAGTTGTTTCATACAGCTTTTTTACTGATTTTACACAACCGCTTCCACCAGAATCTTATTACCCATCTGTATCGTATGGATACCTGTCTCTTTTTTCTTATTAAAATTAAAGCTGAGCATATAGCCTTTATCCAGATGGTAATAATCCATATACTCCAGCAGCTGTTCCTCGCCCCTCCGGTTATACTCCTGGCCGTGCCAGATCTTCATCTCAAGGACATGCTGCATACCTTTATAATCTATGATAACATCCGTCCGCTTCAGGTTTCGCGTCCTGGCCTCAATATAATAATTACCGGTTCCGTTTATGATCGGTCTCAGGAAAATCAGAAAAATCCTCCTTCCGTTATCCTCAATAAACCGATCGTCCGCGTCTGCATAAATTTCCTCAAAATACTCACAGAATTTCTGCAGAACCAGATTCATCTGCAAATGACCACCCCTGACAAACTGGTTTTTCTCGGCATCAGGGGCAGTGAACACCGTGACTTCCGTTTCTTCTTCAGAGAGAAACAGATTATACAGCTTCATCTCAAAGATCCGGTTGGAAACGCATAATCGCCCCTCCCTTCCTTTCAGAAAGCCAAACATCTCCCCAATGCGAATAAGCGCATTATCCGGCTCATAAGAGTATTTTGTCCCCCGAAACAGAGTATTGAAAATCATTTCCTTTAATTTCGGATAATCCGCAAGTTTTTTGGTCATATCCTCAAACAATGTGTTGGATTTTCCCATGATTTCATGCACCGCATTCTGGAATGCCTCCTCACTCCAGGCAAGCTTCCGCTCCTGCTCTGTACTGGTCTCTGTTACGCCCTGCGCCATAATCTGACACAGTCTGGATACCAGAAACGGATAGCCCGAAGTATACTCATACAGGCGCTGACTGACCCATTCCACGTCCATCCCGGTAGCCCAGTCCATTTCATACTGCCTAAGCATAGTCGCTATGTCCTCAGCCGAAAAGCTCATGTCAACCGCAAAGTCAGCCGCAATATTCCATGGGCTGTTATATCTTGAAGCTTCTCCCGGATGAATCTTCTGCTTTAAATTTTTAATGTCATAGACCCCCGCCAGTATCACCGAGTGAAAGGTCGAAACAGCCGGGCGCTTTAAATAATACGCCCTCAGCTGGGAGAGAAAATCCAGAAACACCTGATTATTTGAAGCGGAATCCACCTCGTCAATGATCAAAACTACTCCCTGCTCCAGCTTTCCGCACCATGCCTTTATCACCCGGAAAAGCGCGCTAAGAGAACTGAATCTCGCAGTCCCCTCTACAAATGCCAGCAGCTGCTCCTCAATCCCTTCCGGGAATGTCCCAACGCTGTTCAGAAGCTCTTCCGCAAACACCGATACAAATGCCTGTTCATTTATAAATGATAAGGAACTCACCGTCTGAAAATCCAGATTCACTACCAGATAATCATTCCTAAGATAGTCCGCCAGTGCATTCAGTATCGTCGTCTTTCCAAATTGCCGCGCCCGGTTGATTACAAAATACTCTTCGTCATCCACCATTTTTTTAATTTCCTTCAAACGGGATGACAGATCTACCATATAATGCTTCTCAGGCTTACACCTTCCATTTACATTAAAAACCTTTGTCGCCGCCATTATCCCCAGATCCCCTCCTCTCATTGCGTCTGTTCACTGTAATCAGAATACCACAAAGCCGACCTTCCATCAATGTCTGTTTTGAGGCACAAATGTCATTCTTCTATCGGGTAATACAAAAAGATGCTAATATCCATAAATCTCCGTAATCTCCCGGTTATAAACGCCGGGGCTGTCGTACACGATCAGAGGCTTTTCCACAGTCATGCGCGGGCGGCCGCCGCGCACAGCCTCAATGAGTACCATATTCGGTTCTCTGTCCACAAATGGGTAGACCAGACGCATCCGTTTTGGCTCAAGCCCGTACTGTGACAGGGTACAGATGATCTCCGCCAGCCGGAACGGGCGGTGCACCATATAAAAATGCCCTCCCGGAACCAGCAGCTTCGCCGCCGCGCAAACTACGTCCTCCAGCGTACACAGAACCTCATGGCGCGCCGCAGCTTTTTCAATATCCGGATTCAAAAGCCCGTGGCTGCCCTGCATATACGGTGGATTCGATGTCACGGTATCAAAAGAAGCCGGCGCAAACAGTGTGCCAGCTTCTTTTATGTCTCCTCTGACGATCACAATCCGGTCTCCCAGGTCATTGAGCGCTACGCTGCGCGAAGCCATATCCGCGCTCAGAGCGGAAATCTCAAGCCCGGTAAAGTGCTGTCCGGGGGTCTTTGCGGAGAGCAGAAGCGGAATGATTCCAGTACCCGTCCCAAGGTCAAGCGCACAGCCGCCTTCTCTCACAAAAGCAAAACCGGAGAGCAGAACCGCATCCATCCCGAACCGGAACAGTTTTTCGCTCTGGATGATCTTCAGTCCATTGCGGTACAGGTCGTCCAGATGCTCGCCCTCTTTTAATTGAATGGTCATGAAAGTCTGTTTCCCTTCTGTTTCTCTATATTCCCGCAAGCGGCCAAACAAGGTGCCAAAAGCCACAAGGAATCCGCTGGCAAACCTGTACCTCTGATGGCATAATTCGAGGACGCCTGGTGACATCCCGCACCAGCCAAATCGAAGCATAGGTGCCGCAATTTAATCATTATGAATTCTGGATTTCCCATCCTTATGATCCAGCGCCTCCAGCTCCCGCAGCTCCTTTTCCTCACGGCTGCTGGAACGATTGTTATTTTTTCCACCCTTTTCCTTTTTGCGCCTCGGACGGAATTTCAGATCCTTTGCGTCAAACTCTTCGAGCTCCTTCTCTCCGTTCTCCTCGAAAATCACCTTCACCCGCTGGCGCAGGACATTGACATACTGCACCTCGCCCTTCCTTCCATCCGGCACTGTCACCGTATCGCCCTGTCCGGGCAGGCAGCTGTTCAGGTACTCGTAGGTCTCCTCTTCGTTTTTCAGGCAGCACATCAGACGCCCGCAGGCTCCTGATATCTTTGTCGGGTTCAGAGAAAGGTTCTGTTCCTTCGCCATCCGGATGGATACCGGAGCAAATTCGGACAGGAAAGAATTGCAGCAGAGCACACGACCGCAGATGCCAATGCCGCCGAGCAGCGTTGTCTCGTCGCGCACACCGACCTGGCGCAGCTCAATTCGCATACGAAATACAGAAGCCAGATCTTTTACCAGTTCACGAAAATCAATACGCCCATCCGCTGTAAAATAAAACAGCACCTTATTATTATCAAAGGTATATTCCGCGTCGATCAGCTTCATCTCCAGATTATGCTTTTGAATCTTTTCACGGCAGATGCGCATGGCGTCCTTTTCCTTCTCACGATTCCTTTTCGCGTGTGCGTCGTCCTCGGCCGTCGCCACCCGTATGACCTCCTTCAGCGGCTGCACGACCTTTCCATCCTCTACCTCACGCACCCCGCCGATCGCCGTCCCGTACTCGATCCCGCGTGCCGTCTCCACGATCACATGATCGCCCGGCCCGATCCTGTAGGATTTCGGGCCAAAGTAATACACCTTGCCCGCATTTCTGAACCTCACTCCAATAATCTTAACCATGTATATTCTCCTTAATGACAAGGAATAAAAGCTCCATCGTCAAATCAAAATTTACATTCGCGCTCAGACGGGCCTTCGCCGTCTCAATCGCCTTCATCACTTCCTCCGCGCCCTCGTAAGAGCAGGTGCGAACCGTCTCCCGGATGGTTCGCAGCTCATCCTTGAATATAATACCGTCAATATCCTTCGTCGCCTTGTAATAAACCATATCGCGGTACCAGAGCGCAAGAATATCCAGATAATCCTGAATGGATATTTTATATTCCTGAACCTCTTTCACATAATCAATGATCGCGCTGATCTCCATCGTGCCTACATTGCGGATCAGCCGCATCGCGGACGCCTTGATCGCATTAAAATCCTCTGAGGACGCCAGCCGCACTGCTTTGCCGATATTCCCCTGCGCAAACGCCGCGCAGATATCCGCCTGATAATCCGGAACCTGTATCTGCGTCATCAGGTATTCCTTCACAACCTCATCCGGCACCGGCTTCAGATTCAATGTCACACACCGGGAACGGATAGTATCGAGCAGCGCCTGTTCGTTTGTCGTCAGCAGTAAAATCACTGCGTATTCCGGCGGCTCCTCGATCGTCTTCAGGATCGCGTTCTGTGCCTGCACCGTCATCTTTTCCGCATCAGGAAGGATATAGATTTTGTATTTTCCATTGTACGGGCGGATCTGCACATCCTGCGTCAATTGCGTACGCACATCCTCAACGCCGATGCTCAGCGGCTTCTCGTGCCGGACATAGATAATATCCGGATGATTGCCGCTCTCGGCCTGTCTGCAGGAATGGCATTTCCCGCAGGGCGCCTCTCCCTCGCCCGTGCACTGCAAGGTCTCCGCGAAAGCTCTCGCAAGCATATCCTTGCCGGTGCCTTTTTCTCCGCTGAATATATATGCGTGGCTGACCTTTCCCGAACGGATTGCCCGTTCAAGATGCGCCACTTCTTTTTTATGTCCAAGAATATCTTTGAATCCTGCCATCGTGTCCTCCCCCGCATATCGCGGGTTTTTAATTGCAGCCTCGCTCTGAATACCCGTCACGGATGTCGGAAGTCCGGCCGCTGTTTTTTTCAGTATAACACACTTTATAAATTCTGTGAAGATAATTAAGAAAAACTTATTTACATTATGTTGCATTTATTATATAATATGAATGTTGCATCTCTTATTCTGGCAACAGAGAGGAGGTGTTTGATTTGGAATTCATTTTCATGTTTCTGTACTCCGTTGCAGCAAATATAGTAAGTCGCTATATCTGTAAATGGCTGGACAGAAACGAAAGCAGTATTAATCGAGCAGGAGGCGTTTTTTGCCTCGTGCTCGCCTGCGCGAGCCGGGTGCGCCATCAGGCGCAATACTTCACCACCCGGCTCTGTGCACCAAACTGTGGAAAACCCCGGAGAGGACGCTCCGGGGTTTTCCTTTTTCATTTTTTGGAATTCATTTTCGCATCTGCAGATGTTACTATAACATACTTTCCTGGCATTTGCAATATACAGCTTTGAAAAAAATTATTATTTTTTTGTATTAAGCGCCATCTATTATAACCCCTTTTCAACAGCATCAGATAACACCGGAGGAAAAACCGGAATCCGCTTCACAGCTTCTCCCGGATATACTCCGCCACCTCGTCCATACAGCTTTCCCTGTCGCCGTTATTCTGAAATCTTCTGACAATTCCGGTGCGCATGATATTTTCCTCGGAAAAATCCTCCTGATCCGCCAGATACCTCCGGCACATCTCCGAGTAATCCGGCACAGCCTGCTTTCCCTCCCGTTTCATCGAACGCTCCAGACGCAGTCGGTCCTCCACCTCAATATAGAGCGGCACTACCCGCTCGACGCCGTAATAGTTTCTGATTTTTTCATAAGACTCTAATGTACCGAGCGCAAGATAACTGAAATGTTCTAAATCTACCGCGTCACTGTCCGCCGTAAAATAATACCAGATCCCCTGTACGGTATCATAGGAGCGCAGCTCGATTACCTTACCTTCTCTTTGCATCCGGTCCAGATCGTCCGCAGTCACAAAATGATACTGCACGCCATCCGTCTCCTTTGCCCGTACCGGTCTTGTCGTACACATGACAAACGGGTACAGTCCCAGATCTTCCCGCGCAAGGAGCGCCTCATAGATCGTGTCTTTTCCGGTCGCGCTTTTTCCCATAATATAAAATAATTTCCCCATCTCTGTTTCCCTTAGTACCTCAGCACAAATTTTTTTCACTCACACACTGTATCGTCCGGGCGCTGTAATCCGCCATCCCCTGTATCTTCAGGCCAAAGCGCTGATATCGTGTAAGCAGTCCGGGAAGCTCGTCCGGAATCTGCTCTCCCGGCACAAGCAATGGCACGCCCGGCGGATAGAGATAAATCGGTTCAGCCGCAATCCGCCCTAAGCTCTGCTCCAGCAAAACCGGCTCCCGCAGATATCCGTCCGCTTCCGCCATTGTCATTACCGCCACAGGCTGTGGAAAGACCAATTCTTCCTGCCCGCTCCGCTTACTCCTGTCTGTACCCACATTCGTTTCCGGGCTGCACATGTCACATCCGGCATCTGTGCCCGTGTCGCCTGGGCTTTCACTCCGCATCATCCCCGACAATTGCGCGTCAATTTCCAGCAAAGCCCTCTCCAGCCGGTCAAAGCCCTCCTGCGTATCCGCAACAGTCATAATCGCTGTGACATAATGCTCCGCCTCCATCTCCACTTCAAGCCGATACCGCCCGCGCAGAATCTGACCAAGCTCCGGACCAGTCAGGGCTGAGCGTCCGTCGGCCTCCCTTTTCGCAGCGTTTTGCCCCGGCAAAACACAGGCAGGGCAGTTTTCTGTCGATATCAGTATTTTCGAAGGGTCAAATCCAAAAGCAGATATCCCCGGCTCATTCCCGGATACCAGATGCAAAGCCCTCATCCCGCCAAGATGACTCCGCAGCTTTTTTAAACGCTGTACGAATCGCTCAAATAATTCTGTCCTCTGCGTCTCCATCATCTGGACGCATTCATCTATGCTCGCCATCAGAACATAGCTGGGACTGCTGCTCTGATAAACGCCAAGATATTTTCGCAGGCGATCCCGATCCACACGGTTTCCCTTCACATGAAGAAGAGCAGTCTGGGTCAGGGACGGCATCGTCTTATGCAGACTGTTTATCACAATATCCGCACCGCATTCGAGCGCGGACTGCGGAAAATACGAATGCATGGCAAAATGAGCGCCGTGTGCCTCATCCACGATCAGGATCGCACCTGCCCGGTGCGCTTCCTCCGCAATCGCCCGTATATCGGAAACTACGCCATCGTAGGTCGGAGAGGTAATAAATACAGCCTGAATGGAATCATCCGTCGGGATGCCATTCCGCGTCCGGCACAGGCTGTTTCCGGTATGTCCAGGATATTTCTTCGCCAGAGCCTCCCGCACCTGGTCTGGTCGGATACTTCCGTAAATCCCCCGGCACATATCTGTTTCCGGATAAAGCCAGTCTGCCCGCAGGCCATTGATCAGAGCCGCGTGGAAAGCCGCCTTATGGCTGTTGCGGGCCATCAGGACCCGTCCGCCGCGCCGGACAGACGCCGACACAGCGGCGAGAATCCCGCAGGTACTCCCGTTGATCAGATAAAAAGTCTCATCCGCCCCGTACAGCCTCGCCGCGCGCTCCTGCGCCTCCAGAAGAATCCCCTCCGGATGATGCAGGTTGTCAAAGCCGTCAATTTCCGTAATGTCAATCGCGAATGGATGCTCAAAATAACTGATCTGCCGCTTATGTCCCGGCATATGCAGCGGATAGGCGTCAGAAGAAGTATAAAGCATCAGTTTATCCAGCAGATGATCTTTCACAGCAATTCCTCCAGCTTTCCAAAGCGATAGCCCATCTCCTCCCATTTTGTGAGGAGTTCATCAAGAATCGCGGCATTCGTCGAAGATGTGTTGTGCAGCAATACGATAGCACCCGGATGTATCCTCCCCAGCAGCTTTTCAAAAGCCTCTTCCTCGGTCGGCTGCTGTTCCTGATACCAGTCCACATAGGCAAGGCTCCAGAAAAAAGTCGAATATCCCAGCTCCTGCGCCATTTTAAGGTTATCCTCGCTGTATTTACCCTGAGGCGGACGGTAATACTTTGTAATTTCCTGTCCGGTCGCATCGGTAAACAGCGCTTCCAGCTCTTCCATCTCCTCCCGGAAGGAGTCCATGTCGGAAATCGCAGACATATCCGGATGGTGCGCCGTATGGTTGCCCACCGTGTGTCCCTCTTCCAGCATCTGCCCGACAAGCTCCGGATGATCCGATACAAAATTCCCCACAACAAAAAAAGTCGCGGAAACCCCATGCTTTTTCAGCGCTTCCAGAATCGTCGGCGTATTTCCATTCTCATATCCGCAGTCAAAGGTCAGATATAAAACCTTCTCGTCCGTATCCGCTGCATAATACGCGCCATACTGCGCCAGCTCCTCTTTTGTGGCATTCGCGACCGGCGGCTCGCCTTCCTCCTGAAAGCTCAGCCCCCAGCTTCCTTCCGTCGATACCGGCGCGCTCTCCTCGTCCGCGGTTATCCATGCGGCCAGTCTGCCTGCAAAAAACGCGGCGATAAACATAAATGCCACCGCCGCCTTTTTCCACGAGCCATAAGCCTGAATTTTATGAATCATTTCACTGCCCTGATCCAGTTTTACTGCAATATATGCGTCTGGTCAGGGCCTTATGTCTGTTACAGATGACTTTCCATCACGCTTCCGTGTCAGCCTCCGCGCTGTCTGCTTCGGTCTCCTCAGCCGCATCCTCTGCTCCGGTCTCCGGCGCCTCCGTATCCTCGGTCTCCACATCGGATTCCGACGCTTCCGCATCCTCCGCAGCAGTCTCAGCCTCCACAGCATCTGTGTCCGTCTCAGCCTCTGCATCCCCAGTCTCGTATTCGGTCTCCATCTCGGTCTCTTCAACCTCTTCGATCACCGCATTTTCCTCCAGGAAATCAAACACCTTGTCCATCAGAATGTAGCGTCTCATCTCCGTCTCGCCATAATCCGCTTCCATATCAGCGCCGGAATCATAGCCATAATCCTCTGCGAGCTGCGCAAGTCCGGCCTCATACTCCTCATCCGTGAGCTCCATGCTCTCCGCCTCGGCCACAGCCATCAGAAGCAGCTCCTCCTGCAGACTATCCCTCACCATGGCATCAAGGTATTCCAGAAACGTGTCCTCCTCCATTTCAAACATGGCCGCGATCAGATCCTCATACTCCATCGAATAATAGGAAGCAAGCAGTTCATAATACGCAACCGCTTCACTCACGCTGTAATCTACAAGCTCCTCCGGGTAAGCCGTAATCTCAGAGCCTGCCGCAAGCGCTTCATAAAGGCCTTCCTGAACATAGTATTCCTCTTCGCTCACAGCGTCCTCTTCCAGATATTCGCGGATGTAAGCCAGCCAGGAATCCACATCCGTGTACTCGCCCTCTGTCGCTGTATCCACCACCTCATCCGTCAGCTCCGGGATACTCAGTATGCCATTTACCGTAACAGTAAAGACAACATCCTGTCCAGCTATGGCTGCATAATAATAGTCCTCCGGGAAGGTCAGATCAATCTCCACGGTCTCTCCCACCTCAACGCCGATCAGTCCTTCCTCAAATCCGTCGATAAACGTGCCGGATCCGATCTCAAGCTCATAATCTCCGGAACCGCCGTCAAATTCTTCCCCGTCCATCGTTCCGACATAATAGATGTCTACCGTATCGCCTTCCTGTACCGTACCCTCTGTCAGTGTTTCCACTGCATCTGAATAGCTGATCAGCTCCTCTGCCTCTGCCAGCACATCCTCCTCCGTGACCTCCACGGGCTCCACCTGAACCGTCAGGCCAACATACTCTCCAAGCTCTACATAATCCAGAGCCGTATAGGTCGGACGCTCTGCTTCCGTCTCAGCCTCCGTCTCCATGTCTGTCTCGTCCTCACCGGCGTCCTCACTTCCGGTCTCCGTGCTGTCCTCGCTGACCTCCTCCGCCGCGGTTTCCGTCTCGTCCTCCGCAATCGTGTCGTCTGTCACAGCAGCCTCATCAAATTCCGTCTCCTCTGCCATCACCGCCACAGATGCCGCTCCGACTGACAGAGCACAGGCACACGTCATTGCGATCCAAAAATTTTTCCTCTTCATAAAATTTATCCTTCCTTTTTAATATTGTGTCCTTTTGAAGGCTCTCAGACCATTTTTGTTTTTCATACATCAACATTGCAGGCGTACAGGCCCGCAACGACACACTAATTCAGTATAACATATCTCCGTTTTTTTTAAAGTAAAAAATATATTTTTAATAAAAAAGAAAGAATGATTGAACTTTTTACCAAAGGATGATAGAATAGCTTTCGAAATATCAATTGCGGAGGTACATATGTCAACCTTTCTTAAAGTATTACTTATCATTCTGATTATATTGGTTATTGCACTCGTTGTTCTCTATTTTGTTGGCAGACGAATGCAGAAAAAGCAGGTGGCGCAGCAGGAGCAGATGGAAGCCGCAAAGCAGACAGTCTCAATGCTGATCATAGATAAAAAGATGCTGCCAGTGAAGCAGTCCGGCCTTCCTCAAATGGTGATTGACCAGACGCCCAGGCTGATGCGCCGGTCAAAGCTCCCGATCGTAAAGGCAAAGGTCGGCCCCAGGGTCATGACGCTGGTCGCTGATTCCAAAATTTTTGACGATATTCCGGTTAAAAGAGAGATCAAGGCTGTAGTGAGCGGAATATACATCATGGAAATAAAAAGCGTCCGCGGAGGAGCGCCGGCCAAAAATGTCGAAAAGAAAAAGCCAAAGCTTCGTCAGCGCCTTACCTCCTTTGTTTCGAGAAAGCAGAAAGAGCTAGACGAGGAAGAAAAGCAGTACAAGAATGAGAAGCAGACAAAAAAATCAAAAAAATCCAGATAACGGAATGGGGACGCCGAATACAGCGTCCCCATTTTCTGTGTACAGGCGCTCTGACAGGTGCACAGGAGTTTACATCAGATGAAACTGCCCGCTGTCCTTCGCCATGATACGGATACAGATGCTGCTGTCCGCTACGTGCTCATAATTGATTTCCAAACCATAGTCTACCGATATTTCGATCAGCTCATCCTTCTCGGAAACCTGCATTTTTTCTACGTCAAATCCGGTAAGCACACTTCCCGCGGGAGTGCTGTACCAGCTCTCATTTTTGACATTTTCCTCAAAAACCATTTTTGACTGAAATGGGCCTCTCCGTATCACTTCAAGATGGCGGTCCCGCAAAGTAATACGGTTTTTTATTACCGTATTACTGTCCTCCTCCAGCTCTTCATATTCCACATAATGCTTTCCATTGCGAAAATAGTATTTCCCCGCTGAAAACACTTCGACCATATCGTCCGCATCCGCGGGGTCTGCGTCCTTTACGCTGTGCAGGCCTTTGATGCTTACCAGTACATCCTTTGTCATATCTGTCTCCCCAGTTCAACCGAAATTCGATCTTTTTACATACCCATCCCGCGCTGCCTAATAATCCTCTATATTGATTTTCTGTATCGTCTCTATATCATAAGGAAGAATAGAATTCGCAAAGCTTCCGAATTTATCCGCCATATCGCTGACAAAAAAACGGTAAGGCTCCGCGGTCCGCGGCTCATCGGGCGCGTCAGGATTGCCCAGCTGTTCCCGCTCCAAAAGCTCCCCCAGCTCTTTTGCCGTCTCATAAGCGGGATTTACCAGCGTGATCTGATCGCCTGCTATTTCCCGGATCAGGGAACGCAGAAGCGGATAATGCGTACAGCCAAGAATCAGGCTGTCTATGCCTTTTCCGAGCAGCCCATCCAGATACCGCTTCGCCACCTCCTCTGTGACCGGATCCTTCAGCCAGCCTTCTTCAACCAGCGGACACAACAGAGGACAGGCCTTTTCGTAGACCGTAATGGACGGATCCGCCTCGCAGATCAGCCGTTTGTACATATGGCTGTTGATCGTACTTTCCGTGCCGATTACACCGATTTTATGATTTCGGGTCGCTTCCACAGCCACACGCGCTCCCGGCTTTATCACGCCCAGAATCGGAATATCCAGCTCTCTCTCTACCTCGTCAAGAGCCAGCGCGCTTGCCGTATTGCAGGCAATCACAATTGCCTTGACGTCCTGTGTCCTGAGAAAATGAATGATCTGACGGGAATAGCGGACAATTGTATCCTTTGACTTACTGCCATAAGGCACTCGCGCGGTATCCCCAAAATACACGATATGCTCATTTGGAAGATTTCTCATAATCTCCCGCGCCACGGTCAGGCCGCCGACGCCAGAATCAAACACGCCGACAGACGCTCTTTGATCCCTGCTGTTTTTACCCATTGTACAGACCTCTTTTCTTTCGGTTTCATGTGTCCCCTGTATCCTGTCATAAAAAAGTGGGCAAGCCCACATCAACTCCCCATCTATGCTTCGCTCCGGTCGGCGAATATCCCGTCCAATGGACGGGATGCCACTCGGCGAGGGCTAAACGGACATTCACTGGATGTCCAGCGCCCCTCAATCTTGAGGGGCTTGCACACTTTGCTGCGCCGTTGCTGAGCTCCAGTGGCGCTCGTTTAGCAACGACCGAAGTGGCAACGGAGAGCACAGCTGCGTAGCAGCCTTCCTATGTGCATCGTGTGCATCCCGCGGAGCGTGTTATGATATAGGGAACGAAGTTTCCTATATCATAACAAAAGTACTTCTCCGTCAAGCATTGCGTAGCTGACCGGTTCTTCCTCCGTAAATTTCGCCCGTCCGGCCGTCCCCTCTGTGACGGCTTCCCTGAGCGCGTCCGCCTGCTCTTTCGGAACCAGTGTGCGCAGCATCACAATCTCCGTATATTCCGAGTCCAGGATCGGACAGCCCCTCTGCCCCAGAAGATACTGGATCCGACCGATACCATTATAATCTGTTTTGATCCACAGACACACGCCCTCCCGCTTTTCAAGGATCACACTGTTCCTCAGTCCCTCCTGCACCGATCTGGAGTAAGCGCGCACCAGGCCTCCCGTCCCCAGAAGCGTGCCGCCAAAATAACGTGTCACGACCACGATCACATTATGGATGTCTTCGCCCAGAAGCACCTCCAGCATTGGCCGACCGGCCGTTCCCTGCGGTTCCCCGTCGTCGCTGCAGCGCTGCAGCTCCTGGCGTCCCCCTATAACAGGGGCGGATAAACAACGCCCCGCCCCCCCCCCCGAGGGGGAGCGGGGGGGCCGGCGTGGGGGGGGTA
>JAJQIE010000304.1 GCA_021199395.1 Lachnospiraceae bacterium
CCTTAATATACTTCGTTGTGGGAAGCGTGAGCTTCGTCAGCGCTGTGTATTTCGCTTTCGTCAGGCAGACGGAATAATCCCATGTTGCGCTGCTGGAGTTCCCGGTCACTTTCACATAATAGGTACCCGCCTTGCAGAAGAGTTTTTCGGAGGAGATATACGGATCGCTTCCGCTTGTAATCGCAGCTACCTCCACCAGCTCCTTGCCGGACAGCAGATACAGCGTCGCGGTTACCGTGCCGCTCGACTGGCGGGGAACCTTCAGTTCAAGCGTCAGATAGCACTTTTCGGTAACGCTATAGGAGAACCAGTCAACATCGCATAAGCCAGAATCGCTGGATGAATAATAATTGATATTTCCCGTATCCCAGGTACTGGTCTTTTTGCTGTTCGCCTGCGACGTCAGATCATTTTTTTCAATCTCATAAGCGTCCGCGGATTCAGCGGTAGCGGATACAGTAAGATAATATGGGCGATATCCACTGTTGTATCCTATCACTACAAAATAGCTCCCGGCGGGCAGTCTCCAATTCGTTAAATTTCCATACAATCGGGTAGTATTTCCGTTGCTGTCTTCCGAATATAGCGTCACATAGTGACTTTCATCTGACCCGTCCGAAAAACTCACTCTGGATGGAGAAGTCAGGGTAAAATGATAATAATCGTATTTATCATCAGAACTTACTGTGCCAAAGTATGCCGTATTAAGCGCAATCTCATTCGCTGTGTCAAAAGAATCATTCCATTCCGTCTCCCCGTTATAAGTTCCAGCAGCTTCAAATCGGATTTCCAGTGTGGCTTCGCTGTTCGGCGTACTGCCGGAAATCTCGAAACTATATTGCTTTGCCTCAGGCAGCACTACATAGTCAAAGGTAACGCTCTCTATCCCCGTTTCATAAGAAAGCTTTCTGTAATTGGACAATAATCCTGTATTGTAAACATAAAGGGTATAAGACGTATTTACACTGTTCGCAATTATGATCTGCATTCGCCCCGCGCTCGGCACGGAGAAATACTGCGTAGAGCCAATGACATCCGCCAGAGAATAAATCGTATTCGTCTCCAGCTCCGTCACCGTGGTAGTGGCAACGGTCTGTACGTCCGTTTCTGTTTCCGCTACTGATTCCACTTCCTCAATGGACGACACCATGATGCCATCGTCTGACAGGGAACCTGACTCATCCGATACTGTCTGAGAGGTTTCCGTTTCCGCTGTCCCCTCTGGCTCTGCTGCAGCGTCGGCTTCCAAAGACACTTCTGTGGATAGCTCTGCGGAAGCTTCCTCAGAAATTGTCTCACTTTCCGCGGACGCCGCACTCTCCGTCGTTGGTTCCACGGCTTCCCCGGATGTTTCAGCTTCCGTTTCCGCTACCGTTTCAGTCTCCGCCTCCCCGGTCTGCCCGGATGCTTCTGTCTCCGTTACTGCTTCCGCCTCAGCCGGAATCTCCTCTACCTCTTCTACTGAGATTTCCGAAAAATCCAGGTCAGAGGTATCTGTTACCTCGTCTTCGGCGATGTCCTCGCTGATGATCACATCCGCGTCACTCGCCAGTGCGCCGGAATACGGCACGGACGCCAGCATTACAAATGCCAGCAGAAATGCTGCCTTCTTTTTCATTTAAAACCTTCCTCCTTTTTTGTGCTTTTATTTTTGTTTTTATTACTTTCTCTTTCTGTTACCTTTATTCTGATGATGCCGGGGGCAAAAGGGGAAACGCCCCCCGCTCCGCTCGGCGGCAAATCGCTGCTGGTCAACCACAGCAAAACCTGATATTTACTTAAAAGCAGTATAACACAACCCTGTTTAAAAAACTATTGAAAAACGACTTACGTCGTTTACTATAATAATTTCTTTCACCTGTATACCATTATAGCAGCTTCTTCCGGTATGATTTGGCCCCGATTGGGGCTGAATTTCAGAATTATTACCCCCGCGGCTGACCGCCTATTCCGTATGCACGCATGCCGCAAGCAGCTCCATGTCATGATCCCGCAGAAGCTGGTTTACGGAATCTATATCGCTCATATTCTGGTTGAACGCGATCATCAGGACGGCGTCTCTCGGCACGCGGGAATAGAGCTCTGACATGCCATACAGCTTCAGAGCCCGCTGCGTCTCTTTCAGGGTAAATCTCCCAGCAAAGCAAAACCGGAGGATGTAATCCCGGCGAAGGGTTTTCTTCGTCTGTCCTATCAGGCGGTATCCATACTGCTCCGGGATATCGGCTTTGCGGAAAATGTCCTGCTGTGTTATCCCTTTTTCCCTGAAGATCTGCCGCATATATGCCGCGAATGGGCGTTCCTGATCCGCAAGACTTTCCGCGTGCGTTTTCAGATAGAGGTCAATATCCTCCGGCTCGGTCTTTTTCAGTACCGAATCCAGCCCTGTCGTAGAGTCTTTAAACATCCCTGCTTTCCCCCGTCTTTTTATATCTCTTTTTATTTTTCCCGCCTGCGTTTTTCCGTCGTCAGCTGATCTGCCATCGCACATGGCTTCCGGTCTCGTCCTTTGTAACGATCAACTGGACGTCGATTTCCTGCTTCAGCTCTGTCACATGTGAAATAATGCCTATCAGCTTATCGCCACCGGCCATTTCCTGCAGTACGCGGACTGCCTGATTCCTGGAATGTTCATCCAGAGAGCCAAAGCCCTCGTCTATAAACATCATGTCCAGGTGGATCGCGGCGGTGCTCTGCTGAATCTGATCCGCCATTCCAAGCGCCAGAGACAGAGCGGCCATGAAGGATTCCCCGCCGGACAGGGTGCGGATCTCCCGCTCTTTTCCGGTCACGGCTGAGTAGACCATCAGATCCAGCCCCCTGTTTTTTCCTTTTCCCGCTTTTTCGGCACCGATCATACGAAGCTCGAACTGGCCGCCGGACATTTCCAGAAAACGGTGGTTCGCCGCGCGGAGAATTCTTTCCATATAATAGCGCTGTACAAATGTCTCAAGATCCATCCGGCTGTCTTTCACATTGCCGGATACCAGGCGATAGAGTGTGTCCAGACGGGTGTACTCCTCCAAAGCCCTCCTCCGCTCGCCCAGCTTTGACCTCAAAGCTTTACGGGTGCGCTCGTCCTCCCTGCAGACTTCTCCAATCCAGGCTAAGCGTTCTTCCGCCTCCGACAGACCGCGTTCCGTCTCCCGCAGCTCCCATTCGAGCGTCTCCGGAACCGGTTTTTTCCGGTCTCCTATCGTCTCTTTTGCGGACGCGCGCCTGCTTTCCGCAGCGGTTTTTTTCTGCACATGCTGTTCGACCTGGTCGCGCAGCACCTGCTCCTCCTCTGGCGTATGCTTTTGTGTAAGCTCCATCCACACCGTCTCGGAAAGTCCCCGCTGTTCCATGCAGGCGATATACGCTTCCTGCTTCGCCGCGCACTGTTCCTCCTGTTCTGGGAGCTCCAGTGTATATTTCTGGAACAGAGCCGTCATGCGATCTCTTCGCTCTTTTGCGAGCACGGCTTCCTCTGACGCCTTTTTGCCAAGCATTTCCTGGCGCAGCTTCGCCTGTTTTGCCTCATCCAGCACAGTCTCCGCCTCTTTCCTTGTGGAAAAGCTCACAGACTGGCCAAGCGTTTTCTGTCTCTGCCTGCTTCCCTCCAGCTGCGCCCGCGCCTCACTCGCCGCATTTTTCGCAGTTTCCGCATTTTCCCGCAGCGTCTGCTTTCGCTCTTCAATCCCGTTCAGGCTCTGCCGTACCGCTGCCAGGGAATTCCGCTGCCGCTCCAGCCCTTCTCTCTCCCTTTCCATCGACTGCCTTTGTGCGGAAATCCAGTCCGCCGCCTGTGCCAGCCGCCAGTCATAGGAATGTCCCGTATCCAGGCCAGCTTCCTGAGCATCCAAAGCTGCGCTTTCATAAGCACCCGAAAAACCATTTGCATAAACATTTACAGGAGCCCCCATCTGAGTGTCCGCAGGATCGTCTGAACGAGCGCCTGTAAAAGCATCTGCATGAGCATACGCCTCCATCAGTTCCCTTTGAAGCTTCGCAAATCCGCGCTGAAGGTTCTCCCGCTTTTCGTTCAAAAGTCCGGCGGCTTCCTGAGCATCGGCCGCCCTTTTTTGCTGCTGACCCGCCAGCCTGTCCGCCTCCCGCGATAAATGATCCAGCGTTTCCTGTGTAAGATCCGAACGAGTATACGCAGCCAGATCAACACGCGACGCTTCTTCCCTGTCCGTCTCGTGCTGTCCTCGCCGGGCTATATACCTCGCCGGATGGGGGTGTTCCAGTGATCCGCACACCGGACAGGGGCGCCCTTCGCGAAGATCTCCTGCCAGTATTCCCGCCTGTGCGTCCAGGAACTCCCGGCGTATCTGTTCGTATGCATCCTTCGCTTTCCGGTAAGCCTCGGAAGCCTCCTGATAGCGGTTTTTCGCCTGTCTGCTTTTCCGCTCCTGCTCCCGCACAGCTCCATATAGCGCTTCTATTTCATCAAGCTCCGCGGCAAGCCGCTCCATCGTTTCATTCCGTTTTTCCCAGACGGCAAGCCTCTGGGGCGTATCCGCAAGCTCACGCTCCTGCCGCCGCCAGAGAGCCTCCTGTTCCTCCAGCTCCTTCAAAAGCTTCTGAGCCGCAGCCGCGCCTGCCTCCGCCCTCTCCAGAACTGACTCGTTCTTCCGGACTTCCCGAACGGCTTCTTCTATTTGCCGCAGAG
>JAJQIE010000076.1 GCA_021199395.1 Lachnospiraceae bacterium
GGATATGGAAAAGGCTTCTATGATCGCTACCTGTCGGAGCATATGCAGCATCCGACGATTGCCCTTGCTTTCGATTTCCAGATTGTCGATGAGGTGCCGGTGCGCCGGGAGGATATCCGGCCTGAATGCCTGGTCACGGAATCCTGCATATACCGGTAATTATCACAGCTTTTCCGGGCTGAATGCATATGGAATTGCGATACGGATTACTGGCCTGGTGAATGGAGAAAATAGAGAAAACAGAGGATTTTAGTATGCTGCACAGGGAAAAAACGAAAACCGTTCGGATCGGCGACCGTGTGATTGGCGGCGGCAACCCGGTTCTGATTCAGTCAATGACAAATACAAGGACAGAGGATGTGGCGGCTACCGTCTCACAGATACAGGCGCTGACGGCCGCGGGCTGCGATATTATCCGGTGCGCGGTGCCGACGATCGAGGCCGCAGGGGCATTATCTGAGATCAAAAAACAGATCTCGATTCCGCTCGTGGCGGATATCCATTTTGATTATCGGCTGGCGATTGCGGCTATGGAGGCCGGGGCGGATAAAATCCGGATCAATCCGGGGAACATCGGAGCTCCGGAGAGGGTCCGCGCGGTCGTGTCTGTAGCGAAGGAGCGTGGGATTCCCATTCGCATCGGAGTGAACAGCGGATCTCTGGAAAAGGACATTGTGGAGCGCGACGGCGGTGTGACCCCGGAGGGAATTGTAGAGAGTGCGCTTCGCCAGACGGCGGTGATCGAGGATATGGGCTATGACAATCTTGTCATCAGCATCAAGGCTTCAGATGTGATGTTCTGCGTGAAAGCGCACCGGCTTCTGGTACAGGAGACAGATCATCCGCTGCATGTGGGCGTCACGGAGGCCGGCACACTGTATTCCGGAACGGTAAAGTCCTCGATTGGGCTTGGCATCATTTTATCTGAGGGGATTGGCGATACGATCCGGGTGTCTCTGACCGGCGATCCCATTGAGGAGGTACGCGCCGCTAAGCTGATCCTGCGGACGCTTGGACTTCGCAAAGGCGGGATTGAGGTCGTATCCTGTCCTACCTGTGGGCGAACGCAGATTGACCTGATCGGTTTGGCGAACCAGGTCGAGAAAATGGTGGAGGATATTCCGCTCGACATAAAGGTAGCTGTGATGGGCTGTGTGGTGAATGGACCGGGCGAAGCGAAAGAGGCGGATATCGGGATAGCCGGTGGGAAAGGAGTCGGCCTTTTGATTAAGAAGGGTGAAGTAATTCGGAAAGTACCGGAGTCGGAACTTTTGCAGACCTTGCGGGAGGAGCTTTTGAACTGGGAGGCGTAATGCCATGAGTAAGGCTTTTACAGAAGTATTTCCTTCACTGGAGACTGGCGAAACGCTTGCCGGACTTCTGGAATATATGACAGTGGAACGTGTGACAATGAATCAGCACCGGGATTTTATGCATGTCTATATTACCTGTGACCGGCTTATTTTCAAAAAATATGTGCTGGAGCTCGAACAGGCGATCAAGGCGCAGCTTTTTCCGGATATCAGCCTGACGGTAAAGGTCATTGAAAAATTTCATCTGTCCAGACAGTATACGCCAAGGAGGCTTATGCCGCTTTATGAGGAGAGCATTGCTCTGGAGCTGAAGAATTACAATGCGCTGCTTTATGCGATGTTCCGTCAGGCGGAAAAGGAATTTACGGATGAGGATACCCTTTGCCTGCAGATTCCGGATTCTGTCGTGGCGGATGGAAAGGAGCGGGAGCTGCTTGAAATCCTTGAAAAGATTTTCTGCGAGCGCTGCGGCCTGGATTTCCATGTGAGCGCCAGACGGACTGCTCCGGTGAAAAATCGCAAAAGAGAGCAGGCAGAGCTGGAATTTGAGCAGGAAATCGCAGCGATCTCCAGAAATTACGCGAAGGCGAAAGAATACGGGGAGGAAAATGGGGAGATAATGGACGGGGCGTCCGTCAGCCGTGCGTCCGGCGAAAATGGCATGGGCAGCAAAGGAAATACCGCGGGTGCGGATCGTATTGCGAAAGACAATACTGCCGCAAAGACAGCTGTTTCGGTCCGTCAGGGCAGTACCGGAGCGTCCGGCGGGAGCTATGGCGATTCTGAAAAAAAGAACGGTTCCTCTGCCGGAGGATTTCAGAAAAAGCGTGCGTTTTCTTTGGATCATTCGGGCGGACTCAGGCGCTCGGAGAATCCAGACGTCCTTTACGGCAGAGATTTTGAGGGTGAGCCGGTAGCGATTGAGACGATTACCGGAGAAATTGGCAGAGTGATCCTGCGCGGTCAGGTGCTTTCTGTGGAGCTGCGGGAGCTTAGGATTGAGAAAACGCTCTTTATTTTTCATATTACCGATTTTACGGATTCGATCAGCGTTAAGATTTTTCTGAAAAATGAACAGGCGGCGGAGCTGGCCTCCTCGGTAAAGACCGGCTGTTTTCTGATGCTCTGCGGCGTGACGACGATCGACCGGTTTGACAGCCAGCTGACGATCGGTAATGTCCTGGGAATTAAAAAAATTGCGGATTTTCGTGAAAAACGTGAGGATACGGCAGCTAAAAAGCGCGTGGAGTTGCACTGTCACACCAAGATGAGCGATATGGACGGCGTTTCTGATGTCAGTGATATCATAGCGAGGGCGATCAGTTGGGGGCAGAAAGCGCTGGCGATCACGGATCACGGAGCGGTGCAGGCATTTCCGGACGCGAACCACGCGGTGCCAAAGGACAGCGATTTCAAGGTGATTTACGGGATGGAAGCCTATCTCGTCGATGATATGAAAGAGATTGCGGTCAATGAAAAAGGGCAGGATCTGAATACGGATTTTGTTGTGTTCGACCTGGAGACGACCGGCTTTTCTCCCCAGAACAACCGTATAATAGAAATCGGTGCTGTAAAGGTCGAAAATGGAAAAATTACGAAACGCTTCAGTACCTTTGTCAATCCGGAGGTGCCGATTCCATTTCGCATTGAGGAGCTGACAGGTATCAATGACAACATGGTAATGGACGCTCCGACAATAGAGAAAATCCTGCCGGAATTTATGGAATTCTGCGAGGGCTGTGTGATGGTGGCGCACAATGCTTCCTTTGATATGAGCTTTATCGAGGAGAATTGCCGCAGGCTTTCTGTTCCATGCGATAAGACCTCTGTGGATACTGTGGCGATTGCGCGTGTGCTGCTGCCGGCGCTGAACCGGTTTAAGCTGGACACAGTCGCAAAGGCAGTCGGCGTATCTCTGGAGCATCATCACCGCGCGGTAGATGACGCGGGCTGTACTGCTGAGATTTTTGAAGAATTTCTGGTGATGCTCCGGAAAAAGGAGATTCAAACGCTGGCGCAGTTAAATGAGCTTGGCCATGCTTCCAGGGATCAGATAAAAAAGCTTCCGACCTACCACGCTATTATCCTGGCGGCGAATGAAGTCGGCCGCACCAATCTTTACCGGCTGGTATCCTGGTCGCATATCGATTATTATAACCGTCGGCCGCGTGTGCCAAAAAGTGTTTTGCAGCAGTATCGGGAAGGGCTTCTGATCGGATCCGCATGTGAGGCGGGAGAGCTGTATCAGGCGCTTCTTCGAGGAGCGTCCGCGCCGGAGGTCGCGGGTCTGGTCGAGTTTTACGACTATCTGGAGATCCAGCCGATTGGCAACAACCTGTTTATGACCCGTGAAGACTATGAGGATCGCAGGACGGTGGATGATTTAAAGGATCTGAACCGGAGAATTGTGGAGCTTGGCGAGCAGTACCACAAGCTGGTTGTGGCGACCTGTGATGTTCATTTTCTGGATCCACAGGATGAGATTTACCGCCGTATTATTATGTCGTGCCGGAAATTTAAGGACGCTGATGTGCAGGCACCTCTTTATCTGCGCACGACAGAGGAAATGCTGAAGGAGTTTGAATATCTGGGCGAGGAAAAGGCGTATGAGGTCGTGGTCACAAACACAAACCGGATCGCTGATATGTGTGAAAGGATCTCTCCGGTGCGTCCGGATAAATGCCCTCCGGTCATTGAAAATTCCGATCAGATTCTCCGGAATCTCTGCTACGAGAAGGCACATGAGATTTACGGGGAAGCACTGCCGCCGGTTGTGCAGGAGAGACTGGAGCGGGAGCTGAATTCTATCATCTCAAATGGGTTCGCGGTTATGTATATTATCGCTCAGAAGCTTGTATGGAAGTCAAACGCGGACGGCTATCTGGTAGGTTCGCGCGGCTCTGTCGGCTCGTCCTTCGTCGCAACGATGTCCGGTATTACGGAGGTGAATCCTCTGAGTCCGCATTATATCTGCCCGAATTGCCATTACAGTGATTTTGATTCTGACGAGGTGAAAAAATATGCCGGGATGGCGGGCTGTGATATGCCGGATAAGAACTGCCCGAACTGTGGCGCAAAGCTTAGAAAAGAGGGCTTTGATATCCCATTCGAGACGTTCCTTGGATTCAAGGGGAACAAGGAGCCGGATATTGACCTGAATTTCTCCGGTGAGTACCAGAGTAAGGCACATAAGTATACGGAGGTTATTTTTGGCGCGGGGCAGACCTTTCGCGCCGGGACGATCGGTACTCTGGCGGATAAGACAGCGTTTGGATATGTGAAAAATTATTATGAGGAGCGCAATGTACACAAGCGGAACTGTGAGATTGACCGGAT
>JAJQIE010000234.1 GCA_021199395.1 Lachnospiraceae bacterium
TAGAAGGATAGTGTACCTGCGGACCAGGTACATGGGAGGAGAATTATGCTGGATGTGTGCTTGCTGGGAAGCGGTGGAATGATGCCGCTTCCCTATCGCTGGCTGACGTCCCTGATGACGCGGTTCAATGGCAGCAATCTTTTGATTGACTGCGGGGAAGGAACGCAGATCGCGATCCGGGAAAAAGGGTGGAGCTTCAAACCGATCGATACGATTTGCTTTACGCACTATCATGGAGATCATATCAGCGGGCTGCCGGGACTTTTACTGACGATGGGAAACGCTGAGAGGACGGAGCCGTTGACACTGATCGGCCCCAGGGGGCTGGAGCGTGTCGCGGGCGCGTTGCGCGTAGTAGCTCCGGAGCTCCCTTTTCCTGTCATATACAGGGAAATACAGGGGCCGGAGCAGGTATTTGAGCAAAAAGGCTACCGGATCACGGCCTTTCGCGTAAACCATAACGTCCTTTGCTATGGCTACTGCCTGGAGATCGACCGGGCGGGCAGGTTTGACGTCGCGCGCGCGAAGGCTGCTGATATTCCCATGAAATACTGGAGCCGTCTGCAAAAGGGCGAGGTGATAGAGGAGGACGGACACATTTACCGTCCGGAGGATGTGCTTGGACCGGCGCGCCGCGGGATTAAGGTGACCTATACCACGGACACCCGCCCGACAGAATCGATTGTAAAGCATGCGGAAGGAGCGGATCTGTTTATCTGTGAGGGCATGTATGGAGAGGCGGACAAAGACGCGAAGGCGGTTGAGCACAAGCATATGACCTTCGCGGAGGCCGCCAGGCTTGCGCGCCGCGCGCAGCCGGAGGAGCTGTGGCTGACGCATTACAGCCCGTCTCTTGTCCGGCCGGAAGACTATATGGAGCAGGTGCGCAGGATTTTTCCCCGTTCCTATCCGGGAAAAGACGGAAAGAGCGTTGAACTGGATTTTCGGGAAGAATAGGAGAAACCCGTAGGCACCATTGGATTACAGAGTACGGAGAATAAAGCGTGAGTAATATGGAGACGGATAACATAAAAAAAGAGATCATGATTCTGGCGATCGAGAGCTCCTGTGATGAGACGGCTGCGTCTGTTGTAAAAAATGGCCGGGAGGTCCTCTCAAATGTGATTTCCTAACAGATTGAGCTGCACAGGCTTTATGGAGGAGTTGTGCCGGAGATCGCATCGCGAAAACATATTGAGAAGATCAATCAGGTGATTGAGGAGGCCCTGTCTGACGCGCATATGACGCTGGACGACATGGACGCTGTGGCGGTGACCTATGGACCGGGACTGGTAGGCGCGCTTCTGGTCGGAGTCGCGGAGGCAAAGGCGATCAGCTACGCGCGGAAGCTTCCTCTGGTGGGTGTGCACCATATCGAGGGACATATTTCCGCCAATTAAATAGAAAATAAGGATCTGGAGCCGCCCTTTATCTGTCTGGTGGTCTCCGGAGGACATACGCATCTTGTCCGCGTGAAGGATTACGGGGAATATGAGATTCTTGGCCGCACCAGAGATGATGCCGCAGGGGAAGCATTTGACAAGGTGGCGCGCGCAATTGGGCTGGGTTATCCGGGAGGACCGAAGATTGACCGTCTCGCGAAAGAGGGGAATCCGGACGCGATTTCTTTTCCTAAGGCAAGGATTGCCGATGCTCCCTATGACTTCAGCTTCAGCGGCCTGAAGTCGGCGGTGCTGAACTACCTGAATGGATGTAAAATGAAGGGCGAACCGGTCAACGATGCGGATGTGGCCGCGTCCTTTCAGAAAGCGGTCGTGGATGTGCTGGTTGAGCACGCGATGCTTGCGGTTCGGGAATCCGGTCTGGACAGACTGGCGCTGGCTGGCGGCGTCGCTTCAAACAGCGCGCTGCGTGCAGCGGCGGAGAAGGCCTGTGAGGAAAACGGAATCCGGCTTTATCGTCCGTCACCGATTTTCTGTACGGATAATGCGGCAATGATCGGCGCTGCGGCATATTACGAGTACAGAAAAGGAGTCAGGCACGGGCTGGATCTGAATGCGGTTCCGAATCTGAAGCTGGGCGAACGTTAAGTAGACCGTATCACAGGGATCTGTGCATAATGTATATGAAAAATGTGACACGGATTACCGGTATGGAGTAGGTAAAATGGGAAAAGATATGAAAAATGTAGCAATCGTTTTGGCCGGAGGCAGCGGCAGCCGGATGAAATGCAACATCAGAAAACAGTATCTGCTGCTCGGAGATTATCCGGTGCTCTGGTATTCTCTGCATGCTTTTCAGAATTATCCGCTTATAGACGAGATTGTACTGGTCTGCGGCGCGGGAGAGGTGGAGCAGTGCCGCGATCAGTTTGTGGAGCAGTATGGATTTTCAAAAATTAAAACGGTCACGGAGGGCGGCAGGGAACGGTACCATTCTGTGTATGAGGGGCTGAAGGCGATCGAAAACTGTGATTATGTTCTGATCCATGATGGAGCACGCCCATTTATTGATGAAGAAATCCTGAATCGTGTCTTTGACGCGCTTTTGGAGCTGCCGGCCTGCGCAGTTGGAATGCCGGTCAAGGATACGATCAAAATGAGCGATTCAGGCGGTTTCGTGGAACGAACGCTTCCCCGTGAAAAACTGTGGATGATCCAGACGCCGCAATCGTTTTCCTATGCGGTGATCCGTCAGGCCTATGATGAGCTGTTCCGCCGGGGAACGCCGGAGGTGTCTGTCACAGATGACGCGATGGTCGCTGAGTATGTTTTGAATTGCCCGGTAAAGCTGGTCGAGGGCTCCTACGGGAACATTAAGATTACTACACCGGAGGATCTTTATCTGGCGGAATCGCTGCTCGCTTCTTATAAAAGTAAAAATCTGAGAGCATATATGGATCATACGGGAAAGAATGGAATGCGTACTGTTTGATTTACAGAGTTGCTTTTTTGACAGCGATAGGCTATACTGGCGACAGGTTTAATAGCCGCTGGCATTGTTGCCGGCAGCCAGGCGCAGGAGGAGATTATGGAAAAAGAGACAGTTTCAAGGAATTTTATCGAACAGATTATTGATAAGGATCTGGCGGAAGGCAGCTATGAGGCCATCTGTACCCGGTTCCCGCCGGAGCCGAATGGGTATTTGCATATCGGCCATGCGAAGTCCATTCTTCTGAATTATGGTATTGCGAAGAAATATGGCGGGAAATTTAATCTTCGTTTTGACGATACGAATCCCACCAAAGAGAAGACAGAGTTTGTCCATTCGATTATCGAGGATGTGAAATGGCTTGGCGCGGATTTTGAGGATCGCCTGTTTTTCGCATCGGATTATTTTGATCAGATGTATGAGGCAGCCGTCAGACTGATTCAAAAGGGTAAGGCATTTGTATGCGATCTTTCTGCGGAGGAGATTCGTGAGTACCGGGGCACGCTCACTGAGCCCGGTAAGGAAAGCCCTTATCGGAACCGCAGTGTGGAGGAAAACCTGGAGCTTTTTGAGAATATGAAAAACGGGATGTACGAGGATGGATCAAAGGTGCTGCGCGCGAAGATCGATATGGCTTCTCCGAATATCAATATGCGCGACCCGGTCATTTATCGTGTGGCACACATGACGCACCATAATACCGGGGACAAGTGGTGCGTTTATCCGATGTATGATTTTGCACATCCGATTGAGGACGCGATCGAGGGCGTGACACATTCCATCTGTACGCTGGAGTTTGAGGATCATCGCCCGCTCTACGACTGGGTGGTGCGTGAGGTGGGATATGAGCGCCCGCCTAAGCAGATAGAGTTTGCAAAGCTTTACCTGACGAATGTCGTGACCGGCAAGCGCTATATCAAAAAGCTGGTTGAGGAAAATATTGTGGACGGCTGGGACGACCCGCGCCTTGTATCGATTGCCGCGCTGCGCAGACGCGGATTTACGCCGGAGTCGATTCAGATGTTTGTAGACCTTTGCGGTATCAGCAAGAGTCAGAGCTCAGTGGATTACGCAATGCTGGAATACTGCATTCGTGAGGATCTGAAGCTAAAGCGTCCGCGTATGATGGCCGTACTGGATCCGGTGAAGCTGATTATCGACAACTATCCGGAGGATCAGACGGAGTACCTGGATGTTGAGATGAATCTGGAAAATCCGGAGCTTGGCATGCGCAAAGTTCCGTTTGGCCGGGAGCTTTATATCGAACGCGAGGACTTTATGGAGAATCCGCCCAGAAAGTATTTCCGGCTCTTCCCAGGCAACGAGGTGCGCCTGATGGGAGCTTATTTTGTGAAGTGTGTGGACTTTAAAAAGGATGAGAACGGCAAAGTGACAGAGATCCACTGTACCTATGATCCGGAGACAAAGTGCGGTACCGGTTTTACCGGCAGAAAGGTAAAAGGCACCATACACTGGGTAGCGGCAAAGACGGCGATTCATGCGCAGGTGCGTCTGTACGAGAATATTATCAATGAGGAAAAGGGCGTATACAATGAAGACGGCTCTCTGAACCTGAACCCGGATTCTCTGACCGTCTTAAATGACTGCCTGCTGGAGCCGGCGTTCGTGGACGCAAAGCTGACGGATTCGCGCCCATGTGAGTGCTTCAAAGCGGAGGACATCGGCGGGGGAGAAAATGAAGTCCCTCTCGCAAGACCGTATGCGAGCTTCCAGTTTGTGCGCCAGGGATATTTCTGTGTGGACGCAAAGGATTCCAGAGAGGATGCGCTGGTGTTTAACCGCATTGTGTCTCTGAAGAGTTCCTTTAAGCTTCCAAAAACAGACGGCTGAGCAGTTTCTCTTACGGGAATGTTGCTGTGGGTAAACAGTATACAGATTTATCAATTTGGTACAGAATATGAACGTTCTGACAATCAGTCTGGATTCTCATTCTTCAACGCCGCTGTATGAACAAATTTACAGTTATATAAAAAATGAGATTCAGGATGGAGGGCTGCCTTTCAGGGAGAGGCTGCCCTCTACCAGAAAACTGGCGGATTACCTGCAGGTGAGCAGGACGACCGTTAATATGGCATATGAGCAGCTTGTCTCGGAGGGGTATATTGAAGCAATACCGCACCGGGGCTATTTTGTATGCGATCTGGAGGGGCTGGTGCGTCTTTCTCCGGTTTCTTCTTATGAGAACAGAACGGAAAGCACGGATGAAACGGTTTATGATTATGATTTTTCGCCGCATGGCGTGGATCTGAACAGCTTTCCGCACAATGCCTGGCGAAAGCTTTCCAGGGATCTTTTGATGGAAGAGGATAAATATCTGTTTCGCTTAGGCGATCCGCAGGGAGAGCCTGAACTGCGCAGGACGATTGCAGGATATCTGCATCAGGCCCGTGGTGTGAATGCGCTGCCGGAGCGTATTATCGTTGGTGCCGGGAACGATTTTCTGCTGCTTCTTTTGTGCAGTATGTTTGGCGGCGGTATGAAGATCGCGATGGAGAGTCCTACTTATCGGAAAGCCTTTGACCTGTTTTGCAATCTTTCGAATGAGGTTCAGATTGTAGAAATGGATGAGGCGGGGATGCGGGTGGATCGGCTGGAGGAGACTGGCGCATGGCTGGCTTATGTGATGCCGTCCCATCAGTATCCTCTGGGTACGGTAATGCCGGTAAAACGGCGGATGCAGCTGCTTCACTGGGCTGCCGAAAAGGAAGGCCGGTATATCCTGGAGGATGATTATGACAGCGAGTTCCGTTATAAAGGGAAACCGATTCCGGCGCTTCAGGGATATGACCGGAACGACCGCGTGATCTATATTGGGACCTTTTCAAAATCCATTGCGCCATCTATCCGCGCCAGCTATATGGTATTGCCGGAAAGCCTGATGGATCTGTACAGGCGAAGAGCCCGAAATATTTCAAGCACCGTTTCCCGCGTTGATCAGATGCTGATTGCGGGGTTTTTAAATCAAGGCTATTATGAGCGGCACCTGAATAAAATGAGAGCCGTTTATCGCGGCAGACATGATGTGCTTTTGGAGGAGCTGAAATCCTTTCGGGAAATCTGCCGTGTGAGCGGTGAAAACGCGGGCGTTCATCTGCTATTGACATTTACGAATGGCATGACAGAAGAAGAAGCGATCCGCCGCGCGGCCGGACTGGGGGTTCGCGTATACGGCCTTTCCGGATATTATGTGGATACGCTCCGGACTTCGTCAGTCAGCGGGCATTCCCTGCCGCTTCCATCCGGGCAATGTGAATGCGGAATGGCCTGCCCGTCTGGCAGGAACGGGGATACGGTACTGCTTGGCTATGCGAACCTGTCAGAGCAGGAGATACGTAAGGCTGCAAAGCGGCTGCGGAGAGCGTGGCTGCGATAGAGGAGAAGAAATTGTTTTACGACGCTATTACCGATTTTATTTTTGTGGAGAATCAGCCCCGGAGGTCGGATATTATCTTTGTGCCGGGAAGTGCGTGCCCTGAACTGGCGCTGCACGCGGCCAGCCTGTACCGGGAGGGATTTGCCCCGCGCATTTTACTGTCCGGGAAATACAGTATTACAAAGGGTTTTTTTGAAAGACCGGACTCAGGCGAAGCAGTCGGTGGAAAAGAGTGCAGGGAAAAATCGCTTTCCGCCGGATTACGGCCGGATTTTGCGGAATATACAACCGAATGTGATTATCTCTGCGCCATTCTTCTGGCCGCGGGAGTGCCGGAGGAGGCAATTCTTCGAGAGCGGGAGGCTACCTTTACCTGGGAGAATGCGATTTTTTCAAGGCGCAGGACGGATGAGGCGGAGCTGGTGATCCGGCGGGCTATTTTGTGCTGCAAGACCTTTCATGCCAGACGCAGCCTCATGTATTATCAGCAGCAGTTTCCGGAGACGGAATTTCTGGTCTGCCCGGCAGCGGTGGATGATATACGCCGGGAAAACTGGCATATGACCCGCCACGGTATAGATACAGTATTAGGCGAGGTTGAACGCTGCGGCGGACAGTTTCATGAAATTATAGCGGAGGCATCGGGGCTTCAGAGCATTGAGGGCAGGGAAAATATATCTGAAAATATATCTGAGCTTTTGAGACAGGCTGGGGAATGGTGACAGGCGGGGAATCCCGTCGGGAGAGGGAGCAGAGGATTATGATTAAGCTGGTAGTATCAGACATAGACGGGACGCTTGTCCCGGAGGGAACCAATCAGATTGATCCGGAGTATTTTAAATGGATCCGGGGATTAAAAAGGCAGGGCATTCTTTTTGCCGCGGCAAGCGGACGGGAGTATAAGAGTATGCAGCGTCTGCTGAACCCGGTGGCGGAGGATGTCCTCTTTATAGCTGATAATGGAGCAAATGTGATACTTCGTGAAAAAAGTATTTCCGTAAACTATATCGGTCAGGAGCTGGCCGGGGTGCTTCTGCTGTTTTTGCGTGACCTTCCGGGATGCGAAATTATGCTGTCAGCCCCGGAATCTGTGTATCTGGAGACGACTGACGAGGAATTTGCGGATATGCTGATTCATGGCTACAGATTCAGGATTAAGCGAGTCAGGGATCTGCTGCCGCTTTGCGGACGGGCGATTAAAATAGCGGCTTACTCCAGAACGGGCATACAGCCTGCTTTCCAGACAATCGCGTCCCATTTCGGGGACAGGATGAATGTTACATTGTCCGGCATGGCATGGGCGGACTGCATGAGCCTGACGACTGATAAGGGAAACGCGCTGGAAAAGCTGCAGTACCAGATGGGGATTTCCAGAGATGAAACGATGGCATTCGGAGATAACTGCAATGACATTCAAATGCTCAGGCACGCTGCAGAGAGCTACGCGGTGGGCAACGCTCATCCCAGGCTGAAGGAGGTCGCACGCCATATTGCGCCGCCCTGCACAGAAAACGGGGTTTTGAAGACGCTGCAGGCGTATTTTGATATACAGTGAACGATAAATACCGCAGAGCGAGGGGAGGATAAAAATGACTTATAAAAAGGAATATCTGGAGTTTTTCCTGAAAAATCAGGGACAACTGTTTGACGAGCCGGTCGCGGAAACCCTGGAGGAAGCAGATGAATTTCTGGAGGAATGTATGGCCTTTGTAGCAGGAAATTACAAAGAGCTGAAGAAGTATTTTCAGGAAAACGGCGGGGACATTTCCGGTATGAGCAGGGAAGAGGTGCTGGAGCAGTCGGAGGTATTTGCGCTGCCTGACGGAAAATTTCTGGTTGTTGAGGGATAAGCGCCAGGGAGATTATTTTTCAGAAAATCGGGAAATACTATCCGTAAAAGCAGTGTGCTTTCAAACAGATGAGTCTGAAACTGCGAAGAAAGGGGATAAACGTATGCCCGATATTGCAAAACAAAAAAAACAGCAGGAATACCAGAAATATGAAAAAAAAGTGACCCCAACCCACAGCCTGATCCGGAATATGTGCAAGGCATTTGTGGTCGGCGGCGTAATCTGTGTGGTTGGCCAGGTGATCTTAAACTGGTGCGGATCGCGCGGGCTGGACAAGGAGCTGGCCGGAAGCTGGTGCTCGCTGCTGCTTGTCCTTCTGAGTGTGCTCCTGACCGGACTTGGAATCTACCCTAAGCTGGCAAAATTCGGAGGAGCCGGTACGCTGGTGCCGATTACCGGTTTTGCTAATTCCGTGGCTGCGCCCGCGATTGAATACAAAAAGGAGGGCCAGGTCTTCGGCATCGGCTGCAAAATTTTTACCATCGCCGGGCCGGTGATTCTGTACGGGCTGTTCACCAGCTGGGTGCTGGGATTGTTTTACTGGGTGCTGAAAGCGGTTGGGGTGGTGTGAATAGAACTTGAATAAAAACAACGATATAATTACAAATTTCGCTATTTTCTGCATTGTTTTGAAATTGAATTAATAAAATTATCTTGACTCCTTTGATGGCTCATGTTACAATTTTTTATATGCCAGAAAGGAGTCATTTGCATGAGATTAACAGGTATCACGGTCGGAAACTTCAAGAATATTGCTGAAACGAAATTGAATTTAGGTACAATAATAGCCGTTGTTTCGACTAATAATTATGGCAAATCCAATCTGCTGGAGGCAATACAATTTGGCTTTGATTTTATTGAATCCTCCTCTAAGGTTCGCTCTAACATGATGCACTGGACACGGGGAATTCCGCTTTCTCCATTACTTGCAGGGAAAGAGTATATATTTTCTGTTGAGTTTGATGCTCCAGAACTGGGAGAATATCGATTTGTCCGATATTCATTTCGCTTTTCGTGGTTCAATGACAGAAGTGAGGGAGCAGAGATCACCGACGAGACCATTGAGATACGGGAAAATGAGCATGTTCGTTATACATCTTATTTGAAACGCAATAAAGGTCAATACCGTGCTGGGAAATCAAAGACCGGTTTTCGAAAAATTTCTCTTTCAAAAGATGTTTTGGCTATTGATATTCTTTCATCCCTGGATGATATAGGAATTGCCGATGCGATTACGAAAATCAAATCATTGAGTGATCAGATGTGTAAAACGCTAGAATTAGATCACTCTTTTCAGCCTAATCCAATTGAGTTTGATTTTGGCACTTCCTCAGCGGTAATGTTTGATGATAATGATATACCAAAGGCTCTAAATCTTTTAAAAGAGAAATATCCTGAAAAGTTTGACTTGTTTGTTGAGATGGTTTATGATCTTTTCCCTGAATTTGAAGATATTCAATTGCAGGCATATGCACTAAAGGAAACAGAAAGGCCGCAGGTGCAGGCAATTGCAGTTTCCTCAAAAGGGAAAGGTCTTGAAAAACAGGAATTGAATGTTCCTTATCATATAAAAGACGAATTGTACCGTTTGATTATAAGAAGTAAATATCTCAATCAACCAATTAGTATGGAGTATATGTCAACCGGCACAAAGCGTATTATTTGGCTGATTGCAAATGCTGTATTTGGAAATTGTTATGGTACGAGCCTCATCGGGGTCGATGAAATTGAAACGAGCATACATCCCAAAATGATACGAAATCTTCTGGAATCGCTTGTTTGTGTACTGGAGGACACGTCAATGATTGTTACCAGTCATTCTCCGTATCTTATCCAATATTTAAAACCTGATTTTATTTATATTGGCGTTCCTAATGAAGATGGAATTGCTGCATTCAGAAGAATTCAATCATCAAAAATCAAGACGTTATTGAATACTGCAAGAGAACTGGGGACTTCCATTGGCGAATATTTATTTGAACTGATGGCGGGGGACGAGGATTCAACATCAATTCTTTCTGCTTACCTGGAGGATTGATTTATGATGGAAGAATTTTCAACAGGAATTGCGTTTATATTTGAAGGAGATACTGAGAAAGAGTTTTATATGGTCCTTTTAGAGCATTTGTGCTGTAAACATTGCGCAAAAATGGAACGCATACAAATCTCCTCTGGCACGGAAGTTGCTTATCGGTTGACGACTGAAGATAACTCAAATTTTTTTATCAAAATGAATTTGGTCAACACGATTACCCAAATTCCCCGCGCTGGACAATGGTTCAGCACGCAATGTGCCGAAAAATATAAATCCTTGGATTGGCATGTATTTTTGTGCTACGATCAGGATAGCTATAAAGAAGATATCAGCAAGTTTTATGAAGGCGACTGGGTCGAATTGAGAAGATATCTCAAGAAAGCAAAATCCGTAAATGATATTGCTGCTGCAGCTGATATTGAGGATATAATGCTTCAGGATATTACTCACATCTGCCAATACTTGAATTGCAGTGTGCCTGCTTCCCTGAAAGGGAGAAAAGGAAAAGTAAAAATGAAAAATTTGTTTCGGGAAAACGGAATGGTCTATCATGAAGGAAAACGTGCAAGACCTGTAATAGAAGCCTTGGATATGGAATTTTTGTTAAATGAGAGCATTGCCCCTCTTGGTAGTATTGAATCTCTTATTTTTAAATGAGTTGAAGTTTTTAAGCTTCAAAACTTCAACTCATCCGAGATTTTGTCTCCAAAACAGCAGATTAAAAAAATGAGTTGAAGTTTTGTTGAAGCGATGCCCTGTGATGCCTATCATGAAAGAAGTAAAATGATGGCTGAGAATTAACACAGAAGTTCATAGAAGGCTTTCCAATCTGAAATACTTGGATTTTGTCCCTAATGGAACCCTGGCAGAAGGCCAGGTCTTCGGCATCGGCTGTAAAATTTTTACCATCGCTGGCCCGGTGATCCTGTACGGACTGTTCACCAGCTGGGTGCTGGGGCTGATTTACTGGGTGGTGAAAATCCTGTCTTACTAAAAATCATCTTGACAAATGTTTCTTCATTCGTTAAGATAACCACAGAAATCAGACATAGATGGAAAGGTTTTGAGAAAGAGGAGTACGCATTGCGTCGCCTGCAGAGAGGAAGTCCCGTTGGCTGAAAGGGCTTCCGGGATGGCGGATGCGGAACGTGGCTTTCGAACTGAATGGCTGAAGCTGTCTGCTTGATGACAGAGTGTTACGCGTATGCTGCGAAAGCGCAGGCGTGGCGGACAGTGCGTAAGGCGTTCCGGGGTTTCCCGTTACAGAAATAAAGATGCAGGAAGCTGTAAGAAAAGGTGGTACCGCGAGACATTCGCCCTTTGTATATGAATGTATACAGAGGGCGTTTTTTTGCGCAGGGGGCTAGCAGGGATTTTTGTGTCTAAAGCCCGTACCCGGCTCGCGCAGACGGACAGGGACAAAAAGAGTTCCCCTGTCTGATCAGAATCAGGAAAGAACCAACTAGGAGGAAATTATGAGCAGAGAACTTTCAAAAACCTATGATCCTAAGGGAATTGAGGATCAGATTTATCAGAAATGGATGGACAAGGGTTACTTTCACGCGAAGGTGAATCCGGAAAAAAAGCCGTTTACGATTGTGATTCCGCCGCCAAATGTGACCGGACAGCTTCATATGGGGCATGCGCTGGACGAGACGATGCAGGACATTCTGATTCGATTTAAGCGGATGCAGGGCTATGAGACGCTCTGGCAGCCCGGCACTGACCATGCCGCGATCGCGACAGAGGTAAAGGTCACGGAGATGCTGAGAAAAAAGGGCATTGACAAGGATGAGATCGGACGCGAGGAATTTCTGAAGTACGCATGGGAATGGAAGGAAGAGTACGGCGGAAAGATTACGAATCAGCTCAAGAAGCTCGGCGCTTCCGCGGACTGGGAGCGTGAGCGCTTTACGATGGACGAGGGATGCTCAAAAGCAGTAGAAGAGGTGTTTATCCGCCTTTATGAAAAAGGCTATATCTATAAAGGCTCCCGCATTATTAACTGGTGTCCGGTCTGCCAGACGTCGATTTCAGATGCGGAGGTAGAGCATGTTGACCAGGACGGATTTTTCTGGCACATTAATTATCCGGTAGTCGGTGAGCCAGGGCAGTATGTAGAGATTGCGACGACCCGCCCGGAGACTCTGCTTGGAGATACTGCGGTCGCGGTGAACCCGGAGGATGAGCGCTATACGCATCTGGTAGGGAAGATGCTGGAGCTGCCGCTGACGGGGCGTCAGATTCCGGTCATTGCGGACGCGTATGTGGATAAGGAATTCGGAACGGGCTGCGTGAAGATTACGCCTGCGCACGATCCGAACGACTTTGAGGTAGGAAAGCGCCACAATCTGCCGGAAATCAATATCATGAATGATGACGCGACGATCAATGAGCTGGGTGGAAAATACTCCAGAATGGATCGCTACGAGGCGCGCAGGGCGATTGTAAAGGATCTGGATGAGCAGGGACTTCTGGTAAAGGTTGTCCCACATTCCCACAGCGTAGGCACACATGACCGCTGCAAGACGACGGTAGAGCCAATGATCAAGCCACAGTGGTTTGTGCGTATGAAGGAGATGGCGGAGCCTGCGATCGAGGCGCTGAAGAGTGGGGAGCTTACCTTTGTGCCGGATCGCTTTGACAAGATTTATCTGC
The DNA here is from genome assembly GCA_021199395.1 of Lachnospiraceae bacterium. GTDB lineage: Bacteria > Bacillota > Clostridia > Lachnospirales > Lachnospiraceae > Choladousia. The sequence continues at coordinate 12,830 of JAJQIE010000234.1, forward strand.
ACTGGCTGGAAAATATTAAGGACTGGTGCATTTCGCGGCAGCTCTGGTGGGGGCACCGGATACCGGCCTATTATTGCGACGACTGCGGGGAGACGGTAGTAGCCCGCGAAATGCCGAAAATCTGCCCTAAGTGCAAAGGCGTGCATTTTACGCAGGATGAGGATACGCTGGATACCTGGTTTTCTTCTGCACTCTGGCCGTTTTCCACGCTTGGATGGCCGGAAAAAACACCGGAGCTGGAATATTTCTATCCGACAGATGTGCTCGTGACCGGATATGACATTATATTCTTCTGGGTGATCCGTATGGTCTTTTCCGGAATTGAGCAGACCGGAAAAGTGCCATTCCACCATGTGCTGATTCATGGCCTTGTGCGCGATTCGCAGGGGCGCAAAATTGAGCAAATCACTTGGTAATGGAATTGATCCGCTTGAAATAATCGACCAGTACGGTGCGGATGCGCTGCGCCTGACTCTGATAACCGGAAACGCGCCGGGCAACGATATGCGTTTTTATATGGAACGCGTGGAAGCGTCGCGCAATTTCGCGAACAAGGTGTGGAACGCGTCCCGGTTTATTCTGATGAATCTTGATAAAGAAGAAACGCCCCCTCGCTGCGCTCGGCGGCAGGGCGGTTCGTCCATAGAAGTTCGCTGTGCGAAGGACGAACCTGATAAAAAGGAAACGCCCCCGATGCAGGACGATTCATCCACGGATATGGATCTCTTAGCTCTGACCAGTGCGGACAAGTGGATCCTTTCCAAGGTAAACGATCTGGCGAGGGATGTGACTGACAACATGGAGCGCTATGAGCTGGGGATCGCGGTGCAAAAGGTCTATGATTTTATCTGGGAGGAATTCTGCGACTGGTATATTGAGATGGTAAAGCCCCGCCTTTACAGCGAGACGGATACCTCAAAAGCGGCTGCGCTGTGGACGTTAAAGACGGTTCTGATCAACGCGCTGAAGCTGCTGCACCCGTATATGCCGTTTATCACAGAGGAAATATTCTGTACCGTGCAGAGCGAAGAGGAGTCCATTATGGTTTCCTCCTGGCCGGAATGGAAGGAGGAGTGGAATTTCGCGGAGGATGAGAAGGCGGTAGAGACGATCAAAGAGGCCGTGCGGGCGATTCGAAATGTCCGTACCGGTATGAATGTGCCGCCGAGCAGGAAAGCGCAGGTGTTTGTCGTATCGGAAAACGAGGCGGTTCGTACCATTTTTGAAAACGGGAAAGTATTCTTCGCGACGCTCGGCTATGCGAGCGAGGTGCATGTTCAGTCGGACAAGAGCGGTATCAGCGACGATGCGGTATCCGCTGTAATACCGGAGGCGGTCGTTTATATGCCATTTGCGGAGCTCGTGGATCTGGATAAGGAGCTGGCGCGCCTGAAAAAAGAGGAGGAGCGTCTGACAAAGGAGCTCGCCCGTGTCAATGGCATGCTTGGCAACGAGCGTTTTGTGAGCAGGGCGCCGCAGGCAAAGATTGATGAGGAGAGAGCAAAGCTGGCCAGATATACGCAGATGATGGAGCAGGTGCAGAACCAGCTTGCCAGACTGCAGTAAGAAAGCTGCCGATAAAGCCTCCGTAACATTGCGGAGGATGAAAAGACGGCAGAGTCGATCAGGAAGGCTGTGCGGACGATGCGAAAGGTCCGTACCGGCATGAAGGTAAATCAGACGGATAGATGAATCTCAGGAATTGTGCGGGTAAAAGCTGTGAGCAGGAATAAAAGGATAACAATATATGATATTGCGAAGGAAGCCGGTGTTTCTGTCGCTACTGTGTCGCGCGTTTACAACGAGAGCGCGAATGTAAGCGAAAAAAAGCGGGAAGAGATAAAAAGGATTCTGAAAAAATACAATTATGTGCCGGATGCTTTTGCGAAGGGGCTGAGAGAAACGCAGACACAGACTCTTGGAATTATTGCCGCAGACCTGCGAAATCCCTTTTTTTCCCAGCTTTTAGTCGAGTGTGAGAAAATCGCGGCCATGAGCGGCTATACTGTCTTTTCCTGCGACTCGTTAGAGTCGGACGAAATGGAGCTGGGGCATTTCATGCGCCTGAATGGCCAGAAGGTGGACGCGATTATTAATATGGGCGGAAACTCTGAAAAAGCCAGGAGAAGCGAACCGTATCTGAACTGTCTCAAGGAGGTCTGCAGCAGAATCCCCGTAGTGACCACCGGGTATGTCGACCATGAAAATATGTACAGCGTAATGACCGATGAGGCAAGGGCGATGCGGACATTGCTGGAATATCTGATTAATATGGGGCATCGGGAGATTGCGTTTATTGGCGGAAGAGCGGATGTGCGGTCAACCCTGATCAAAAGGGAGCAGTTTATTGCTACGCTGCAGAAAAAAGGGCTTTTTTGCGCCAGCTCTTATATCATAGAAGGCGGCTATGATAAAGAAAGCGGATATCAGAGCATGAGAGAATTACTGATGAAAAATCATATGCCGAGCGCGGTGATTGCAGTCAATGAGCTGACCGCGCTTGGCGCCATGAAGGCTTTGAGAGAGCGAAAGATAAATATCCCGAATGAATTATCGCTCGCCTGTTTTGACAACACTTTTATTTCCGAAACGACGCAGCCCGCACTGACAACTCTTGGCTGTGATTACAGCAAATTTTCAAAAAAACTCATTTATACCGCATTGGACGCGATCGAAGGACGCACGCCGCCAGGAATATCGTATGTAGAGTCTGCGTTCGTGATCCGGCAGTCAGTAGCTGAACGGCAGATGGGGCAGATGTATGAGACATGATGTTACGATTATTGATATTGCGAGAAAGGCGGGGGTTTCCACCGCAACTGTTTCCAGGGTGTTAAACGGCACCGGACAGGTACAGGAAAAGACCAGGTTAAAAGTAGAAAGGGCGGTCAGGGAAATGAACTACCGCCCCAATCCTATGGCTAAAAATTTAAGCAGTGAGCACAGCAATGTGATTGGGATGCTGGTATCCGATATCCGGAATCCATTCTATGCGAATATCTTTGTAGAATGCGAAAAGTATGCGAATGAAAAAGGCTACTCACTGATACTGTGTGACTATGGGTACTCGGATAAAATAGAATTGCAGTATTACAGCCTGCTGCTGGCGCAGCGTGTTTGCGCGATCATACACATTGGAGGAACGATTGACAGGAGATATCCAAATGCCGATTTTATGTCGCGTCTGGCGGAGGTCTCGGAGAAAATACCTGTTGTGACGTCCTCGAAGATGGATATTCCAAACTGCAGGTGTGTGAAGCTCGATAATTACAGGATTACAAAGGCTGCCATGGAATATCTGCTGAGTCTGGGACATGAGCGGATTGCAATGGTAGGCGGCAGAGACGGGGTACTTTCGACCTGTGAAAGACGGCAATGCTATCAGGAAATCCGGAAAAAGGAAAAATTAAAATATAATTGTATCGCGAAAAGCGATACCTATGATATTCAGGGCGGATATCTTGCAGGGCGGGAGGCATTACAGAAGGACATCCTTCCGACTGCGATGATTGCGATCAATGATTTTCTGGCCATCGGAATGGTACAGGCCATTCAGGAGCGCGGGCTGAAAATCGGGAAGGATATCTCAGTTGTCAGCTTTGACAATACCTATATCGCGGAAATGCTGGAGCCGGAGCTTACCTCTGTGGGAAATGATTATTATGCCTTCAGCCGGGCTGTGATTGATGTGGCGATATCAATGAAGAAAGGCCGGAACGTGCAGGACGTCCGGGAGCTTCCGATCTGTATGGATATACGTTCCTCCTGCGGAAAAGCGGTGGGAAAACAGAGGGAAAAGACTTTTTAATGATTGACAACAGAATGGGGTTGTATTATACTCAGAAATGTAAACGATTTCAAAATGTAATCATAAAATTCATAAAAACCAGAGAACGGAATCATAAAAAGTGTAAAATATTTGCATTTATCCCATCAAAAGGCAGAAAACGATTTCAAAAAAGAGGCAGGGTAGGACAGACATGAAGAAGAATCGCTTTTTTTCAATTGGCGGACAGGTGAATAACAGCAGTGCTCAGTCCGTGAAGGCACTGGAGCGGGCAATCTGCGCAATTCGTAAATTTGACATGAATACGATTGCGGTGCCGCTGTACTGGTATCAGATTGAGCCGGAGGAAGGACATTTTTGTTTTGAACAGATTGATATGGTTCTCGAACAGGCCGAAGAGAATGATCTGAAGGTTGTCTTTCTGTGGTTTGGAAGCTGGAAGAACGGCGCTTCGCATTATACGCCTGTATGGGTCAGATGCGACAGAAAACGGTTTCCGCGCGCAAAGAATTATGCGGGTGCGGATACAAGGATTCTCTCGCCGATCGGGATGGCGAGCAGGGACGCTGACGCAGGGGCTGTCGCCGCTGTGCTTCGTTACATCAGGTCGCAGGATGCGCAGGAGCGTGTGATTGCGTTTCAGGTGGAAAATGAGCCGGGACTTTTAGGTACTCCGAGGGATTATTCCGCGGAGGCACAGGCGTTATTTGATGGCTTACTACCGGAAGACATGGAACGCTTTCTGCAGACTCTGAAGCAGGGCGAGATCTATCGGGCATGGGAGAAACAGGGCTTCCCCCATAAGGGAAGCTGGCGGGAGTGCTTTGGCCTGATAGCGGAGGAAATTTTTTCGGCATATTATTTTGCCAGATATATTGATGCGGTCGCGGCGGCAGGAAAAGCGGAATATGATTTGCCGATGTATGTCAATGTCTGGGTAATGGAAACGGAGAACCGGCTTCCGGGGATTGATTATCCATCCGGCGGAGCGACCAGCCTTGCGCTGGATGTATGGAAATACTTCGCGCCGCATATTGACCGGATCTGCCCGGATATTTATTTTGAAGACCGCGATATGTATGAGTACATTTGCGGGCAATACAGAAGACCGGATAATGAGCTGTACATACCTGAATCGCATGCGGACGATCAGAATGCTCTCTATCTGTTTACTGCTATTGAAAAGTTTAACCTTACAGGCATCCACTGCTTTGCGATTGACAGTACAATTGATAATAATGGTGAGCTGAGGCCGGAATGTGAAGGCTACCGGCGCTCTGTTCAGATTCTTTCCTCTATGCGCCCCTTACTGGAGAAATATCTGGGAAGCGGGAGGATTTATGCGGTAGCGCAGTATGAATGTATGTCTTCCCAGTTTTTTGATTTCGGAGATTACTGGGGAAGAGTTTA
>JAJQIE010000270.1 GCA_021199395.1 Lachnospiraceae bacterium
AATGTACTCATAGAGTGTACCGCCAAAATCATTTGTCACATTGTATTTTCCATCCGAAAACGCGCCTGCTCCGCCAAAACCGCTCATGATCGAACAGGTCTTGCACTTCACACAGGACTTTATTTTTTCACCATCGATCGGACACTTTCTTTTTTCCAGGGAATGTCCCGCCTCAAACACCGCCACGCGCAGATCCGGCCTGCGGTTCGCCAGCTCATACGCCGCGAAAATACCTCCCGGCCCGGCGCCGATGATAACCACGTCATAATGATACTCCATAGTCCGTCGCCCCTCCATCCCATTCTATGATATGCATTATCTGATACGCATTTTGTACATATATAATAATTCAAGCAAAAAAGATATGATACTGCGGATTGCTTCGCACTCATGCCTCTCCGCTGCCGCTCCGGTCTGCGAATATCCCGCCTGATCTGATTTATCAAATGTCTGCTTCCACACTTAATCATAATCAAAATCCCCGCAAAGTCAACGACTTTATTCCCGCGGAGCATTTTTGCTTTATGGAAACGATATTTCCTATAAAGTAAAAACCCGCCCCATGCGCGATGTGAGCGGATTTTTACAGTATCTGTGTAAATGATATATATGTATGCGTTTATTTCCCGCCATACCTGCTCACAGGCAGACAGACAGGAACTTTTATTTTAAACCCCTTCCTTCGCAAGCTTCTGCTCCTGCTCAGCCTGCACATCCTCGAATGCGGAAAGCATTGGCTTTTCGTTCTTTCCTCTCAGAACACGATTCACATAATTCTGTGTAATCCGGTAAACCTGCGGAGAGAGCACCAGCACGCCGATGAGGTTCGGGATCATCATCAGGCCATTGAAGGTATCTGCCAGATCCCACGCAAGGTTGTCGCTCATGACCGCGCCGCCGAAGATTGCGACTACGAAAATCACACGGTAGACAATCGTGTATTTCTCACCAAACAGGAATTCGCATGCCTTTGTACCGTAATGGCTCCAGCCGAGAACCGTTGAGAACGCGAACAGCATAATCGCGATCGCCACAAACGCAGCGCCAATCTGCCCAAAATGCATCGAGAATACCTGTGAAACAATGTTTGCCTTTGTCAGAGTCACACCGAGATACTCCGTCACAGTCTCGCCTGTCTCCAGATCCACCAGACCGGAGGAGAGAACCGCAAACGCGGTCAGAGTACATACGATAATCGTGTCCGCGAACACCTCGAAGATTCCCCACATACCCTGGCGAACCGGCTCGCTGACGTTTGAGTTCGAGTGAACCATTACGGAAGAGCCAAGACCTGCCTCGTTCGAAAATACGCCTCGCTTCATACCCTGTTCAATCGCAAGCTTGATACCATAGCCAACCACACCGCCGCCGGCAGCTTTCAGTGCGAACGCGCCTTTGAAGATAGCTCCAAACACAGCCCCCACATGAGAAATATTCGTAAAGAAAATCACAACGGTTCCAACTATGTAAAGCACGACCATGAAAGGCACGATCTTCTCTGTGACAGACGCGATGCGCTTCAGACCGCCGACAATTACAAGACCAGCCAGAACCATAACTACCACGCCAGTCACCCAGGTCGGTACGCCAAACACAGATTCCATATTTCCGGAAATGGAATTCACCTGCGTCATATTTCCGATACCGAAGGACGCCAGGAAACAGAAGATCGAGAACAGCACCGCGAGTACCGTTCCGATACCCTTGCAGCCCTTCTTCGCGCCAAGACCGTCTCTCAGATAGTACATCGCTCCGCCGGACCACTCACCCACGTGATTCTTTCTGCGGTAGTAGATGCCGAGCACGTTCTCAGAATAATTGGTCATCATGCCAAAGAATGCAATAATCCACATCCAGAACACAGCGCCGGGACCGCCGACAATAATCGCGCCCGCCACACCGACGATATTACCGGTACCGACTGTCGCAGCCAGAGCCGTACACAGCGACTGGAACTGAGAGATCGACTTATCCTTCGTATGGCCGGTCACATCCCTGTCGCTGAAAATCGCCCCGATTGTCTGCTTCATCCAGTGTCCGATATGAGAAATCTGGAAAAACCGCGTGAGACAGGTCATCAGTACGCCGACGAATGCCAGTAAAATCAGCGCAGGCCAGCCCCAGACAATGCCGTTTACGACATTATTTACGTTTGATACAACTTGCAGCATAATATTTCCTCCTCAAAACATGTTTTCAATCCCAGGCGTAATCCGGTGGAAAATCCGCGGCAGTCAGGCTTCTGCCCGTTTCCCTGCGGCTCTCCAAAAAAGAATGAAAAAAACGCAGACAAAGCCTGAATAATCAGTCTTCACCTGCGAAGCAATCATCCTTTGCTATTTTACGTTCCGAAATTAATTTTTATATTAGCACACTCTTTTTTATTTGTAAAGAATCAGATTCCCCAAAATCCGGCATTTTTTGTAATGCTGTAAATAGTCTCAGACATCTGCAGGCAGACGACAGGCCGATTTTTACAGGTTTTTTGAACACAGCTTCCCTTAGGAACTGCCGCGAAATAACTTACCCATCTTGCACCGCCTAACGCGCGAATCGCAGGTCATAAAAGCCTCGACGCAGCCCGCTGCGCCTACGTTTTTATGACCTGTGCTTCACACGTTATCCGGCACAATCTGGGCATGTTATTTTGCGACAGTTCCTTACTTCCCAGATTTTGACGGACACATTCTTTACATTGCCATGCGGTAAATCGCGGCAACATCCTCCTGGTTCAGCGCTTTTAGCACGCCCACAGTACGCCGTCCGTAAAAACAGCATTTTTCGGCCATTTCCAGAATCTGTTCTTCTGTGGGAGCGATCCCCAGCTCCGCAAGATTTGTCGGCATTCCCACGCTGCGGTAGAAAGCTTCCATTTCCATAATCCCTGCCAGCGCGGTCGTTTCCTCATCTCCGCTTTCCAGGCCAAATACCCTCCGCGCAAATGTAGCAAAGCGCGTCGGATTTTCCGAATAAACATACCGCGCCCAGCTCCCCCAGACAGCTGCCAGGCCTGCTCCGTGCGCCACGTCAAACATACCGCCCAGCTCATGCTCAATCTGATGTGAAGCCCAGTCGCCGCCATCTGTTCCACAGCCGGTGAGCCCATTGTGCGACAGGCTGCCCGCCCACATCACTTCCGCGCGCGCGTTGTAATCCGCAGGATTCTCTTTAAGGATTCTCGCGTTCCTCATCACAGTTCGAATCAGCGCTTCCCCGATTCCATCAGTCAGCTCCATGCCGCCGCTCTTAAAAAAGTAACGTTCCATCGTGTGCATCATGATGTCCACACAGCCGCTCTGCGTCTGATAATCCGGCAGCGTGCAGGTCAGCTCCGGATTCATCACCGCGAATCTGCATCTGCAGTAATCGCTGTTGTAGCCGCGCTTGATCCATCCATCCTCATTGGTGATCACGGAGGAATTGCTCATCTCGCTGCCCGCCGCAGCGATCGTCAGCACCGCTCCGACCGGCAGACAGCCTGCCGCCTGGCGTTTCCTGTCATAGAAATCCCACACATCGCCGTCATTTGCCACTCCATATCCAATCGCCTTGGCGGAATCAATGACGCTGCCGCCACCCACGGCAAGCAGAAAGTCTATGCCCTCCGACCGGCATATGCGAATCCCCTCCCGCACCTTAGAGAGACGCGGATTCGGAACCACGCCGCCCAGCGTGACATAGGGAAGCCCCTCTTTCTTCAGAGATTCGCAGATCCGGTCCAGCAGCCCGGAGCGCACGGCGCTTCCTCCTCCATAATGAACCAGAACCCTGTGTCCGCCCTGCTCCCTTACCAGCTCTCCTGTTCTCGACTCTGTTCCTTTCCCAAAAACGACCTTCGTCGGTGTGTAATACTCAAAGTTCATCCTTTACCTCCTGTCAGATAACATCCGCCGCATTCCGGGCTTATTTCCCCAGATACGCCGCTCTCACCTTTTCATCTGCCAGCAGATCGGAACCGCTTCCGGTCATGGTGATGCGTCCGGTCTCCATGACATAGCCGATGTCCGCGGTGCGCAGCGCCATATTCGCGTTCTGCTCGATCAGCAGGATCGTGACGCCCTGGTTGTGGATCTCCCGGATGATGTGAAAGATCTCCTGCACGATCAGAGGCGCAAGGCCGAGCGACGGCTCATCCATCATGAGCAGCTTTGGGCGGCTCATCAGCGCGCGCGCCACGGCAAGCATCTGCTGCTCGCCGCCGGAAAGCGTACCGCCTGCCTGCCAGCTGCGCTCCTTCAGACGCGGGAACAGGTCATAGACCCAGTTCAGATCGTCCGTCAGATCGTCCTTGCGCATATATGCGCCGATCTTCAGATTTTCAAGCACCGTGAGATCCGGAAAAATCTTCCGCCCCTCCGGCACAAGCGTAATCCCCTTTGACACGATAACGTCCGTATCCAGTCCGGTGATATTTTCCCCGCAGAAGGTGACGCTTCCGGAGGCCGGCTTTTCCAGGGAAACGATCGAGCGCAGCGTCGTGGATTTGCCCGCGCCGTTTGCTCCGATCAGCGTGACGATGCTCTTTTCCGGCACCTCAAAGCTGATTCCCTTCACGGCCTCGATTCCGCCGTAATTGACCTTCAGATCCTGTACTTTAAGCATCTTCGCTCACCCCCAGAT